>JAXZEJ010000354.1:0-19401 GCA_037424205.1 bacterium
CCTGAGACCTCAAAACACCGAGACTAGGTCATTGCTCTATTGAACCGCTTGTCATCTTACAGATTGACATTGCTCGTCTTGTTGAGGATAAGAACCTTTCCTTCGAAGAATTGCGTCAAAATTTGGGCAGGATCATGGCTTCGGTTAATGGAGCCAAGAACGCCCCACAAAAATGATGAACAAACTGTAATTAACGATCGAGGATACGGACCTCAAGGCATTGCTACCAAAAGACGCTGCAGAGAACGGTATGCCATGAGTTGGTGTACCTGAATATGAGCGTTACAGTTTGAATATATCAAAGCCCTCCAGCCAATAAGGCCAGAACACCTCCGTGAGAACGCGTACGCGCGGAATGAACGGGCTGGCGCACGGTCTGAGCGGACACGGCACGGGAAGAACGATTGGAACGGGGCTTTTCGCCGGCCTTGCGAACGCTCACGGTACCGTCGGCTTCAACCGTGAACTCCACGCAGGAGGTTCCTTCCTCAAGACCGAGGAAGTCACGAATTTCCTTGGGGATCGTCACCTGTCCCTTGATAGTCAAACGATGCGACATATGCTTCTCCTTCATGCGAATGAAAATGTTGATGAATGTGCATGCCGCAGAGACTTTTTCGATCAGGGAACGCTCATCCTCGATGAGGTCGAAAAGCCCGAATACGAAAAAGCCTCCCGCAGCGTGCACGCATGTCGAGAGGCATTGCCATTCTCCGTATGTTTGTCGGTGCGCGATGAGCTACCGGCCACATGGCCTCCCGCGGAGGCCACCACCTTGCCCGGAGGACGGGCAGGTTGGCGTGAGGACTTTTAGGAAAGCCCCCATCTCTTCATGCTGTCTAGTGAATATACTCGCCAAAGGCACTTCGGCGCAAGACCTCTCCCCTAGAGAGGTGATGGAAAAAGTGCCTAGACGAGCGACATTTTCCCATCAATCCCTGCGACGCGGGAATCCGCACAGCAGAACCGCCATCTGACGAGGCTTCTTCACCGTCTCGCGCTCGAAAACGCGAAGCTCCTCAGACTTTCCGGAAGCATTGCTTCGTTCACGATAGGGCGTATCGAAGATCGGATCACGATTGCGCTGAGAAGGCGGCACGTAAGCGCGTGCACGCTCCTTGGCCAGACGCTCATCTTCAGGCGTATCAACGCGCTCGACATCTCGATCGCCGCGACGATCGGGACGTTCGCCGGATGCACGGCGCATTTCAGCTCGAGCCTGACGGGAAAGCGGACGCAGCGGCTTCTGTTCGAAGGTCTGCTTCGTGAGCTTCTCAATGGCGTCAACAAGACGCGCGTCCTCGCGGGTCGCCAGCATAATGGCGAGGCCGTGGGAACCGGCTCGGCCCGTGCGGCCGATGCGGTGCACATAGTCCTCGGCACTGAAGGGCACGTCGTAATTGATCACGCAGGGCAGCTCCTTGATGTCGAGACCGCGCGCGGCAACGTCTGTTGCAACGAGTACGTGGATGGCGCCAGACTTGAAGCCGTCTAGGGCCGCCTGACGCTCCTCCTGCGTCTTGTCGCCGTGAATGGCATCGGCATTGATGCCCACGCGTTCAAGCGTACGTGCAAGACGGCGGCAGGTGATCTTTGCATTGACGAATACAATGACCTGCTGAAGCGGGGTATTCTCGGGACCTCGCGTCTTGAGGATGTCAATCAGCACATCCGTCTTCTCGCGATCGGCAACCTGAAAAACCTCCTGCGTAACCGTGTCGGCCGTCTGATTCTGACGAGCAACCTCAATCATGAACGGATCCGGCTTCAAGAAATTCTTGGCAAGCTTTGCAATCTCAGGCGAGAACGTTGCCGAGAACATCAGGCTCTGGCGATTGTCCGGCAGGAGCTTGAGGATTCGGCTGATATCGGGCAGGAAGCCCATGTCCAGCATGCGGTCGGCTTCGTCCAGCACGACAACCTCGACCTGGGAGAGATTCGTTGCACGCTGCTCGATATGATCAAGCAGGCGACCCGGCGTAGCCGTCAAAATCTCGACGCCTCGACGAAGCATGTCGGACTGCGGACGGATGTCGACGCCGCCGTAAACAACACCCACGCGAAGCGGCGTGTCGGCCGCATACTGCGTCATATTGGTCGAAACCTGATCTGCGAGCTCGCGCGTCGGAGTCAGAATGAGCGCACGCACCGGATGGCGGGCGGGCGACATCGAAGTGTTCGCATGCGGCAGAATGCGGGCGATGAGCGGGAGACCGAAGCTCGCCGTCTTGCCGGTGCCCGTCTGGGCCGCGCCCATCACGTCTCCTCCCTTCATCACCACGGGAATGGCCTGAAGCTGAATCGGCGTCGGCTCCTTGTAGCCGATGCGTTCGATGGCGGACATGATGCGGGAGTCGAGATTGAATTGTGCGAACGATGACATGCTGCTGGCGTTCTCTTGAATAGCTCTTGAGTATTGATGCAGGCCTGGAAAACGTTGGTCCTCCTTCCTGCCGACGGCGCTGCAAAGTCATTTGCAGGACGTCTGAAAACAGTTATTTTAGCGGTATTCCGCTCTTGGCGCAGATTCCGCCTCTGTTCAGAGACGCAAAAGGCTGCTGAAAAAAAGCCGAAAGGCTCCCGAAGGAGCCTTTCCGGCAGTTCCACAAAAGCGGAATCAATAGAATCAGTTGTCGCTCAGGTAGTCGCGCAGGCGTTCCTGGAAGTCCGGGCTGCGCAGCTTGCGAATGGCGGCAGACTCAATCTGGCGCACACGTTCGCGCGTAAGACCAAGTGCATGGCCCACCTCTTCGAGCGTATGGTCCTTGTTCGTGCCGATGCCGTAACGAAGGCGAAGGACCTGAGCTTCGCGAGGAGCGAGCTCGTCAAGAGACTTCTTGATGCATTCGATCATCGAACGATCCTGGAAGGCACGGCTCGGATCGTCGTGTTCGTCACCGCGAACAAAGTCGAGCTTGGTTGCATCCTCGTCGTCGCCGATCGGAGCGTCAATCGATTCAACGCCGCGCATCGCCTGCGTCAGAAGCTGGACCTTGGCAAGCGGCAGCTCGGCAAGATCAGCGAGCTCCTGCTCTGTCGGCTGGCGGCCGTGTTCCTGCAAGAAGTGCTGCTTGTGGCGGCGAATCTTGTTGTAGGACTCCGTCATGTGAACCGGAATACGGATCGTGTTGCCGAAGTCGGCCACGGCGCGCGTAACGGACTGACGGACCCACCAGGTCGCATAGGTTGAGAACTTGTAGCCGCGGCGGTATTCGAACTTGTCGACAGCCTTCATCAAACCAAGATTGCCTTCCTGAATCAGGTCGGTCATTGCGAGACCGCGATTGACATAACCCTTGGCAATCGAAATCACCAGACGCAGGTTGGCTTCGATCATGCGGGCCTTGGCCTGCATGAGGTTCGTCTGAGCAAGCTTGAGCAGGCGCGAGAGTTCGCGCTGGCTCGACACCGACATCATGGCGCGAGCTTCAAGCTCGCGAAGATGATTCTGCTCTTCATGAAGAACGCCAAGATTGCGGGCAACTGCGGGCGCCCACGGCGTAAGACTTTCAGCCACGGCCTCAAAGAGGTCGTCTGCAGTCGGATTACCGTTGATGATGTCAAGCGTGGCGCGCTGCGGCATGCGGCACTGATCTGCGAGGATGTGGCGGATGTTCTTGAGCGCCGTCGTGACCTCTTCCATGTGCTTCGAAATGTCCTCGGAAAGCTGCGTAACAACCTTCACGGAAAAACGCACGGGAGCAAGCAGTTCAGCAATGGCGGCGCAAGCGGCCTTGTAGGCCTCGGCATCACCCTTCGGACCGAAGTTTTCACGAATGACGTCAAGATGCTTGCGGCAGCTGGCAAAGATATCGAGCACGCGGGCGCGCATTTCTTCGAGCTGCTCAGCCGTCATGGCAGCAGCTCCGATGTCGGTAGCAATGTCATCGCCCTCGGCGGCTTCCTCGCCAGCATCCTCAAGGTTGTCGGTAAAGCCGTCAACAAGCGTGTCAACGGAAACCGAGGTATCCTTCAAGGTTTCGGCCATTTCACAGAGTTCATCCACGGCCATCGGGAACTGCACGAGGGTCGTGACAAGTCGGCCCGTGTACATTTCGATCGACTTGGCGACCTCGATTTCACCGGCACGGGTGAGAAGCTTGTGCGAACCCACGCCGCGCAGATAAGCGCGGAGCGGATCTTTGGAAAGGCCGGCGGATTCCTCGGGCGTAAGCATCGCCGCAGCATCATCCTCGTCGATGTCCTCGGCGTCGTCAACGCCGCTGCCGGCGATCAGAAGATCGTCCTCGTCAGGACGCGTTTCGAACACCTTGATCGACAGGCGGCCGAGCGCTTCAGTGATTTCCTGAACGTTTTCGGCCGTACGCACAGCGCTTTCAGGCAAGTGGTCGTTTATTTCCTCGACCGTCACCCAACCGCGGGAGCGGCCCAGGCGCACCAGAGCGCCATAACCATTGCCCGCCGCCACTACTCGGCGGCTGCTAGAAGCCGAACCCTGTTCCTCGGAACCTTCGTCCTCCCACTTGTCGAGTTCTGCGGCTTCATCGTCGATGTTGGAGCCCTCCTCCATTTCGTCGTCGATGTCGTCATCATTCTCAAAAGCGTCTTCGTTCGTCTTCATCTGTTCCAATCTCTTGTTGGCGGAGCTCTTCTTGTTGCAATTGCTCCGCTTCTTCAAAATTTCTCCGGACCTTCTCGACGCCGACCCTCCCGCATCTTCCTCTCATTCTTCCGAATCACTCTGACTATTCGGATTCTGCCGACTATCGGCCTGGGAATTCTGCCTATAGGGAAAGCGACCGGCCGTCCTCAGAAGTCCGGCGTTGCCTCGTTTTCTTATTTCTTCGTCCCTCGTCAGCGCGAATCGTGCCGTCACCTGCCTTTATCCCTTTCTACTCCGAAGCCCCTGCATACAAGCAGTCTCCGGCGGTTCAGGCCGCACGTCGCCTTCCGCGGCAATATCAACAGACACAGCCATGGACGAAAAAGGGGGTTAGCTTAACACTGCGACATACTCTTTTCAAGCCAAAAAAGCAAGAAACGGTTCAACTTCGGACATTAGTCCAATTTCCAACCTTCCTAGCAGCATTAGGGATGCATGAAGAAAACGGGGAGCCGCTTTTCACCGCTCCCCGTCATTCCCCCCTATTGGGAATCAATCCTTGCCATCGCTCTCGACGAAGCTTCTCAGCTTGTCGGCACGAGACGGATGACGAAGCTTTCTCAGCGCCTTCGTTTCGATCTGACGGATGCGCTCGCGCGTGACGTCGAACTGCTTGCCGACTTCCTCAAGAGTATGGTCGGACTGCATCTCAATGCCGAAGCGCATGCGGAGCACCTTGGCCTCTCTTGGCGAGAGACTGTCGAGAACCTGGCGAACGGTCTCCGAAAGACTCGAATTCTGAATAGCCTCAGCCGGCGCCACCGTCTGCGTATCTTCAAGGAAGTCTCCGAGATGAGAATCGTCATCGTCGCCGATCGGCGTCTCCATCGAGATGGGTTCCTTGGCAATCTTCATGATCTTGAGGATCTTGTCCTCCGGAAGATCCATAAGCTTCGAGAGTTCACGGGAATCAGGCTCCACCCCCGTTTCCTGAAGAATCTGTCGCGTGATGCGGTTCATGCGGTTGATCGTTTCGATCATATGAACCGGAATGCGGATTGTTCGAGCCTGGTCAGCAATCGAACGCGTAATAGCCTGACGGATCCACCATGTGGCATAGGTCGAGAACTTGTAGCCGCGGCGATACTCGAACTTGTCGACAGCCTTCATAAGGCCGACGTTGCCTTCCTGAATAAGATCAAGGAACTGAAGGCCGCGATTCGTGTACTTCTTCGCAATCGAAATGACAAGACGCAGGTTGGCCTCCGTCATCTCTCGCTTGGCATTGCGGGCCTTGGCTTCACCGGTAGCCATCTGCTTGTAGGTGTCAAAGAGCTCGGGCACGGTCATGCAGGCATTCGCCACAAGATCGGCAAGCTTTCGCTGCTCTTCCTCAATCGTGGGCCGCAGATGCTCAAGATATTCAGCCTTGCCGGGATTGTCACGAATAATCGCGGTCATCCAGTCAAGATCGGTCGCATGTTCGGCAAAAGTCGCCAGGAACCACTCGCGGTTAAGGCCGACGCGGCGCACGAGCTCGTTATAGACCGTCTTTTGACGCGTACGCACTTCATCAATCGTCGCGCGAAGCAGATCGCAGAGCTTGTCCGCCGTCTTTGCGGTAAATCGTACGGCCATCAGGTCCTGCTGAATCGCATCCTTGAGCGGATCGAGCTTCGGACTGGCGTAGCCCTCTTCGTTCACAACGGTCTTGAGCTGATTGAAGCGATCTTCCACGCCGGCAAAGATCTCCAGGCTGCGTTCCTTCATCTCTTCAAGCTGATCCACCGTCATGGCGGAAGCGCCCATGTCGGTCTCGTCTTCGTTGTGGCCGACAACGTTACCCGTATCATCGGGCGTAACAAGACCGTCAACGATGTCGTCAATCGGAAGGGTACCTTCGCGAATTTCGCGAGCATAGCCGACGATTGCGGCCACAGTGACCGGACAGCGGGAAATGGCAAGCACCATGTGCTTCAGGCCGTCCTCAATGCGCTTGGAAATTTCAATTTCGCCTTCGCGGGAAAGCAGCTCAACCGACCCCATCTCGCGCATATAAATGCGAACAGGATCGGTCGTGCGTCCGAACTCGCTGTCGACGGTCGAAAGCGCGGCTTCGGCTTCAGCCTCGGCGTCGTCTTCGCTTGCAACCGTCTCGTTGCCCATCATGGCAAGCGTATCTTCGTCCGGCGCAGACTCGAAGACCTGAATATGCAGGTTCGAGAGAATGGCCACGACGGTTTCAATCGCATCGTCGTCGATCAGACTGTTGGGAAGGTTGTCGTTGATTTCACCATAGGTGACATAGCCGCGCTCGCGCCCCATGCGGATAAGTGTGAAAAGCTTGGAGCGACGATCCTCGGTCGACTCCTCCTCTTCAGAGCCATAACCGTTGAGAAGCGTTTCCTTCTTATCGCGAGCAGAGCGGCTCTTGCGCTTGCGGCGACCGCCGGCAGCATCCGCATCGTCACCTTCGTCATCTTCGGGAAGATCATCAGGCAGATCAGGGATATCCTCGCCGTAGTCGCCATCTCCGTCGTCGTCGAGCACGGCATCCAAATCGGCATTGCCGTCGTCATCATATTCGGCCAGATCGTCGTCATCCGACGCTGCCTTTGCCTTGGTCTTGGACTTTTTGGAGGCGGTCTTCTTGCGCTTTGCGGGTGCCTTCGCAGGCTTGTCCTGCGCTTCTTCGGCATCCGCCTTCTTGCGGCGGGTGCGGCGAGGCTTGGCAGCTTCTTCAGCCGCAGACGCAACTTCCTCAACCAGCTTCGCAGCTTCTTCGGAAGCAGGAGCGGCCTCACTCGTCTCAGCGGTCTTTCGAGTGCGGCGTCGCGCAGGCTTTTCCTTGGGAGCCTCTTCTTCAGGCGTTTCAACGGAGAGCGTCAGGCCGGCGGTTTCCAACGTTGCGGGCGCCTTCGCGGCGCGTTTTGCAGGCGCACGCTTCTTCTTAGGGGCTGCCGTATGAGACGTCTGTTCCGTTTCGTCCAGAGCCGCCTCATTCACCGTCGTTTTTTTGGATACACCCATACCTGTCCTCATTTGCTGAGAAGGCGCGCATCTCTCTCGCGCCGACTCCCTGCGTTCTGCACGGACATTTCTGCCGTGCCGCACGCGGATCAAACACGGAAGTCCTTGAAAAGGCCTTCCCTTCGCCGCTGCATGCGGAGCGTGACGCCCTGAGGCGCACTCCGACGCATCTTTTGCCCTGAATTCTTCAAATTGAAAAACTCACGGCAAAATCCGCGTAATGTCAATCTTCAAGCGGCAACAGGCAACAACTTTTCTCAACCATTTCAAAAAAGTGCGTCTTTCCACTTGACAAAGCAAAGGACAATGACTTAATCATTTTGCCACACGCCTCCTAAATATGCAGGCTTCATAATGGCAATCCCTGCCATCGAGATCGTGTCTTTTGGATATAAATCATGCTGCAAATCAAAAAACGGCGGTTTTTCCGCCGTTTCTCATGGTTTGTCCCAATAGGCACAAATTCTTCCGGGTTTTATTTCCTGCCGGCAAACAGCCATGGACAACAGACTCGTTCCAACAGTCCGATGACGCCGTAGATCACAAGTCCAAGCAGGCTCATGCCGAGAATGGCATTGAACATCGATAGCACATCGCCCATGCCCCATGCATCCATGATGAGATAGCCGAGTCCGGAAGTCGTGGCAAAGCTTTCCGCCAGGAAAAGCACCGCCACCGCCGTGCCGCTCGCGACCTTGAGAGATGTGAAGAGCGCAGGAAGCGCCGCCGGCACATAAACATGACGAACAGCCTCAGCCGTCGTCCCCCCCATGGAACGAAATGCCTTGACATAGGAAGGATCAATGCTGAGAGCGCCTGCTCTGATGATGACAAGCACCTGATAGCCCGTCGTCAGCGCGATCAACAGCACGCGGGAAGCGTCCCCCAGCCCCACCAACGTGAAGAAGACCGGCAAAAGCACGATCTTGGGAAGTGGATACGTAATAAAGAGAAGCGGACTTCCCGCCATGTCCGCACCTCGGCAATGACCAAGAAGAAGACCCAGCGGAAACGCCACCGCAATTGCGGCCGTCAGTCCGAGCGTCAACCGCCAGAGACTCACAAGAATGTGCTGCCAAAAATCCGACGTGCCCAGTGACGAAACGAACATTCGGATCGTAGCCATCGGATCAGGCAGCAGATCCGGCCCCAGCGCCAAAGCCCCTGCATGCCAGAAACCGCCCAGAAAGAGGAAGCCGAGAATATAACGAAGGACAATCATTCGTCGTCCCCCGAAGCGGCTTCCAGCCACGCATGAATGCGGCGAACGGTCTCGTAAAATGCCGGGGAAGAGCGGTCGCCGCAGCCGAGCGCCTGCGAGTAGGCAGGATTTTCAAAGCATTCGGGAGACAAGCGGCCGCAGGGAGAAAGCATAAGTACATGCGATCCGAGCGCCACAGCCTCGCTGATGTCATGCGTCACAAGAATGACGCTACAAGGATGGCGCCGGCGCAAAGTCGTCAGGAAATCCTGCATGCGTGCGCGCAAAAGCGCATCAAGCGCCGAAAAAGGCTCGTCCATAAATAGAACCTGAGGCTGAACAATGAGCGCACGTCCCAGTGCAAGACGCTGACGCTGGCCGCCGGAAAGTTCAGACGGAAAGCGAGACTCAAGCCCCGAAAGCTTGAGTTCCGAAAGCATGGCGCCCACTCGTTCGTCCGCATCGGCACAAAGACCGGCGGACAACTCGAGCGGAAGCGCGAGGTTTTCACGAACGCGCTTCCAAGGAAACAGACCGAGATGCTGCCAAACGAAGCTCGTGCGGACATTCGAGATCGTGCGGGTGCTTCCCTGCCGGGAGACCCAGCGGATCTCCCCCAACATCGGAGGTCTCAGCCCTGCCAGAGCTGTAAGAAGCGTCGACTTCCCGCACCCGGACTCTCCAACGATCGCAAGCGACGCTCCCGGCGGAAGCGTCAGACTCAGCCCCTCAATGACGGGGGAGCCGTCATAGCCGAGCGTCAGACCGCTGCAGGCGAGTCCCGGCGGCTCAAGCGCCTCGTCCCTTCGATTCAGCATGCATACCCTCTGTTTACGGGCGGATCACCACGCTCTCGTAAGCAGGAACCGCCTTGATCATGTTCTTGTCAACCATCCATTCTCCCACACGACGGACATCTTCGGCACCAGGCAGAGGCGGCAGACCGTCATCCGTACCGAACATCGAGAAACGGACCATCTTGTAGTTCTGAGCGACGGGCGCAGGCAGAAGCCCCTTCTTCACCATGACGGCGCGGAAGCGATCAGGCTCAGACTCAATGAGCTTGGCGGCATCGGCCACAGCACGGCGGAAGCCGGAGACGGTCTTGTCATCCATCTTATCTTTCTTGAGCGCCACCACGGCGAGAGCCTCGTTGAGCGAGCGGTCGTCCCAAATCACGCGTCCGCCCTTGGCCTCAACGACGGAAACAAGCGGTTCCGGCAGCATCGCCGTCGCAGCCTTTCCCGTCTGAAGCATTTGCAGGCGAATCGGGATCTGCTTCACCTCAAGATTCTTGAGAGCGGTCTTGGAAAGCTTTTCCTCCGTCTTCATGCGATCAAGCAGATAGTCGATGATCGTAGCGGAGCTCATAGCAGTCTCCGTGCCGTCAAGATCCTTGAGAGAACGGATCTTGTCAGCGGCTGCAGGAGCGACAACAAGGCCGAAGGCGCGTTGAGCCTTGCTCGTATGCGTCGTTGTGAGAATCACCGTCTGCGGAATGCCGCGTTCGTTTTGTGTGAAAACATTCATCAAGTCGCCGAAATGGCCGTCAAGGCGGCCGGCGCGCATGGCCGCACCAAGTTCGAGCGCAGACTTGAAGGGAATCACCTCGACGTCAAGTCCCTGCGCCTTGAAGAGCTGCTCGTCGGCAGCGGCATGAATCACGATGGCATCGGCAGCCGGAAGCACGCCGATGCGAAGCGTTTCGGCGTCAGCCGCCGCAGAAAGGATCGTGCCTGCGGCCAGAACGGCCGCCCATAAAGTCTTCTTCAAAATGAGCTCCTTAAGGATAGAAGGACGTGCCGACGCGCATGTGAAGCACGCCTTCCGGAACCATCAGAGCCCTACATTGAGATCTGCGTCCGGATCGCCGCCATCGTCATATCGATAGGGCGCATCATCGTCAGGCGGCACATCGGGCGGCATGCCCGAGACGTCGTATTCTTTCATACTACTCAGTACAAAATCAACTTCGTTCACGGAATTTGCCTCCGGAAGATCCTCAGGAACCCCTCCGGCTGATGCTTCGACACTGCGCGCAGTGCTTCTCGCGGCCAGTGCTTCACGCACAGCGTTCGTGGAAACTCGGGCCGGCTGCGAATCCTGCACCCCGGCTGCGGCCTCGGTCTCAGGCGCTCCACGCAGAAAACGCTGAAGCTGAGCAATGATGGGGTTCGAAGACAACGGTGCAGGCTCGCTGTCGGAAGACTTGTCAACCGAGTGCTGACTCTCGAACCTCGCCTGATTCTCGACGCGCAGACGATACTCGCGCTCGGTCATGCGAGCATCATTGGCCATGCGCTGCAGTTCGGCGCGGCGATCATTGAGCCTTCGCATTGCATCCATGTCTCGCGCAGCATCATGCGCAAGCATCTCGATGCGGGCCTTCGTGCGCTCAAGTTCGAGTTCGATAAAGGCAATCCTCACCTCAAGCCTCGCCCCCTCTTCGGGCGTGCCCGTCGAGAGTTCCTCGGCCAGGAGCCCCTCATAGTAGGCAATGCTGTCGCTCTGTGCGAGCCTCATGAGAAGAGAGGCGGGATTGACATGACCTCCCTCCTCATCTTCTGCCGCCGCAGCTCGCCACACCTCAATAATGCGGCCTGCCGCAGGATGCGAACTTGCCAGGAATTCCTCTTCGATCGAATGACTGAATTCGCTCACCAGATGAGGATAGGAAAGGAAGCACTGCAGCATGCGCTCCCTGACATCCTTGACGCGAACGCGCGGTTCGGGGGCCGGCCTTGGTGTCCAATTGGAAAAACGGCCGTCCCCGCGGCGATTGAAGCCGCCACGTCCCTTTTGCCAGCCTCCATCAGATAACGGCCTTGACGGGACGGGCTGCGCCAGTCCGTATTGACGTTCGATATCTTCGGCCTGAAGGCGCGCCATGCCGGCAAGTTCGCGAATGAACGCCAGACGCAGAATAGGCGCATGCTGCATCGAAAGCACCCAGGGCTTGGCCTCAGCCACGACCTTGGCGCGCTCCTCGGCATACATGAGCTCCTTTCCGTCAAGCAGAAGCCGCTTCATAAAGTCCGTAAGACCGTATGACTTCTCAATCTGGCGTTCAAATCCCTCAGCGCCTTCAGCCTTGATAAGACTGTCCGGATCATGTTCGGGCGGAAGAATGATGAACCCCGCCCTTTGAACGTCCGTAATGACGGGCAGGGTCGCCTCCAGCGCGCGACGTGCGGCCTTGCGGCCGGCGGCATCGCCGTCAAACGAGAAATAAACACTGTCCGTAAGCTTGAAGAGCTTTCGGACATGTTCCGGCGTAATTGACGTGCCAAGAGCAGCGACCGCCTCTTCGAAGCCTGCCTGCGAAAGCTGGATCACATCCATGTAGCCTTCGCAGACAATGGCTCGGCCCTTGCCGTAGATTGACTCACGCCCTTCGAAATAACCGTAGAGCTCGCTACCCTTGTGATAGATCGGAGTCTCGGGACTGTTCAGATACTTGGGCTGCTCGTCGCCATTCATCGTGCGAGCGCCGAAACCGATCACAAGTCCCTTGGCATTGCGGATCGGAAACATGATGCGTCCGCGGAACGCATCGTAGCGACGATCATTCTTGACGTTGACAAGACCGCATTCCTCGAGCGCCTTGTCGGCATACTTCTCGCCAAAGAGCGCCTGCAGAGGATGCCAATCGTCAGGTGAATAACCCAGTCCGAACTTCGCGGCCGTGGCCGCCGAAATCTGACGGTTCTTGAGATATTCGGACGCTCTAACGTTTTTCTTTAGCTGCTCCGTATAAAAAGCCGCCGCCTCTCCCATGTAGTCGGTCAGCGTACGGGCCTTTTCACGTGCCTTGGCCTTTGCCGGAGAGCGGTCCTCAGGGACCTCCATCGAGTAGTAGCCCGCGAGCTTTCGCACCGCATCCGGGAATTCGAGCCCTTCGTACTTCATGATGAAGCCGATGGCATTGCCCGCCTCGCCGCAGCCGAAGCACTTGAAGAACTGCTTCGTCTGACTCACGGAAAAGGACGGAGTCTTCTCCTTGTGGAAGGGACAGCAGCACATCCAGTTTCGCCCAGCCTTCTTCAAAGGGACGTAGCGATTGATCACGTCGACAATGTCGGCGCGCTCAAGCAGTCCTGTGATAAAGCCTTCGGGGATCATGGATGATTGACTCGGAAAAAGTAGCGTTGATTGACCGCAAGTCGCGGCCGCGAATAGAACTTTTGATTATAGAGCCTGATGGCCCGGCTCCCTTTGATTTGAACTGCGGAGCCAACAAAAAAGAAGGCCGCCCAAGAGAATCTCTTGAGCGGCATTCCTGCGTTATGAACGTGCGGCTTAAAGCAGCCGCACCCGCCATGCAGTAGACGTCGACTTAAGCAGTGAGCTTCGCCTTGACGAGAGCGCTGACCTTGCCCATATCGGCACGGCCGGTCACCTTCGGCTTGACGATCGCCATCACCTTGCCCATCGCAGCCATGCCCGTCGCGCCGACTTCGGCAACGGCGGCATCGATGACAGCGGCGATCTCTTCGTCGGAAAGGCCCTTCGGGAGATACGCTTCGAGCACCTTGATTTCAGCCGCTTCCTTTTCAGCGAGATCCTGACGGTTGCCCGCCACATACTGCTGCACGGAATCCTGACGCTGCTTGACCATCTTGGCAATCACCGAGAGAATCAGGGCATCGTCGGCCTCGATCTGTTCGTCGACCTCACGCTGCTTGATTGCGGCAAGGAGCAAACGAATCGTGCTCAGACTTGCCGCGTCATGCGCACGCATGGCAGCCTTCATATCTTCGCGGATTCTGTCCTTAATCATCACCATCCTTCGTGAGGAAAAATTGTTTGTCTGTAGCGCTTTGTGCTGTCGCCCAACCGACAGCACGGGAATCGGTGGCCTTCAGCCGCCAACGCCCGAGCAGAAACTCAAATTAGTAGAGCTTCTTGGGGAGCATCATGCTGCGCAGGCGCTTGTAGTGACGCTTGACGGCAGCAGCCTTCTTACGCTTACGTTCAGCGGTGGGCTTTTCGTAGAACTCGCGAGCGCGGAGTTCGGTAAGGAGACCAGACTTTTCGATGGTGCGCTTGAAGCGGCGGAGGGCAACTTCAAACGGTTCGTTTTCTTTAACGCGGATAGTAGGCATTAGAACCTAACCTCAGTAAACAGTGTGATGACCCGGAAATCAAATTAAAAGCCTCCGGCATCTCTGGTTCCGGGACAAGAGACGGAGGATGCAATCGAGCAAAGACAGCCCCAAACCGGAGCCATCCGAATGTCGAGTCCGGCATTTTGACATAAAACACCCGGAAAATTCAAACCGAAGCGCCATTTTTTTGCACACCAGCCTCAAAAAGGCTCTAGAATTTTCGGCACTATGCTAGTTCTCGGTATTGAATCCTCCTGCGACGAGACGGGAGCCGCCCTTATTTCCGACAAGGACGGCCTCCTCGCAGACGCCCTTTACTCCCAGATCGACATGCACCGCGCCTACGGCGGCGTCGTTCCCGAACTTGCGAGCCGCGACCACATTCGTCGCGCCGTCGCACTCGTTGACGAAGTGCTCGTCAAGGCCGGCAAGTCCCGCGAAGACATCGACGCCATCGCTGTAACTGAGGGCCCCGGCCTTGCAGGTGCGCTCCTCGCCGGCGCAGGCGTTGCCCACGCCATCGGCTGGGCTCTCGACATCCCAGTGCTCGGCGTGCACCACCTTGAAGGCCATCTGCTTGCTGCCCGCCTCTCCGATCCAGCTCCCGAATTTCCGTTCCTCGCCCTGCTCGTCTCGGGCGGCCACACTCAGATCATGAAAGTGGAGAAGTTCGGCAGCTACGAGCTTCTCGGCCAGACGCTCGACGACGCCGCCGGCGAAGCCTTCGACAAGACGGCGCAGTTGCTCGGCCTCCCGTATCCGGGCGGTCCTGCGGTATCCGCCCTGGCCGACGAAGGCGAACCGGGCGCTATCGAGCTTGCCCGCCCGATGATCCACGCCCCAAATCTCGACATGAGCTTCTCGGGACTCAAGACTTCCGTGCTCACCGCAGTTCAGAATGCGCCCGACCCCAAGGACGAAACCTTCCGACGCAATCTTGCACGCGGCTTTGTGGACGCGCTTGTGGATGTTCTTGCCGCCAAGCTTGTGCGCGCGATGAAGCAGACAGGACTTCGCAATGTCGTCGTCGCCGGCGGCGTCTCCGCCAACCGACAGCTCAGGCAGCGCCTCACCTCCGAAGTGCGCCGTCGCCGCGGCACGATCTTCTATCCGCCCATGCGTCTTTGCACGGACAACGGCGCAATGATCGCCGCAGCCGGTCTTGCGCGCCTTGAAGGCATGTCGCAGGAAGAACTCGAGGCCCTCAAGACAAAGCGAGGCTTCGGCGTCAACCCGCGCTGGCAGCTCTCCAGCCTCTGAAGTTCGACTTTCCAACGCCGCTAACAAAAAAGGATTCGCATCCATTACTGAATGCGGATCCTTTTTTATTTCATGCCGTCCAAGCGGCCGGAACCGAAAACTTATTCCTCGTTTGCGCAGTCAACCGGAACAGCTCCAAGAACGTCAACAAGAATCTTCGGATCAATGCCGACCTGATAGCCGCGGCGTCCGCCGTTGATGAAGATGTGGTCAAGATCAAGGATCGTCTTCTGCACATAAACGGGCATCTTCTTCCTGGTTCCGAAGGGGCTGGTTCCGCCCACCATGTACCCGGAGTTTCGCTGAGCCTGTTCAGGCTTGCAGGGAGCAATATGCTTGACGCCTACCTGACGAGCCAGATTCTTGGTGGACACTTCGCAATCGCCGTGCATGAGAATGACAAGCGGCTTGGCATGCTCATCCTCCATGATGAGCGTCTTGATCACATGGTGATGGTCGATCCCGCAGGACGAGGCGGCAAGCGCCGTTCCGCCATGCTCTACATATTCATAGGACTTTTCCTCAAACGGAATCTTGTGCTGCTTGAGCCACTGGGTTGCCGGCGTCAGGCTCTGATGCTTCTCTTTCGTACTCATTTTCTTTCAATGTGCCTTTCTTATATAGGAAGCGGAAAGCAGGATTGTGCCCGACGCAGGAGAAGCCGGTGCACAATCCCTTCACTACCCATGCCCGAGCGCAAAGCGCGGGGATGACTTTACCAATATGGCTCAGTCGTTCTCCTCATCTCGCAACCCCTTGGGAAGCGGGAAGACAACGTTTTCCTCAACGCCCTCAAGCGCAACGGCAGGCTCGGCATTGAGATTGGCCTCCAGATAGCGGAGCACCCCCTGCACAAGGGACTCGGGCGCAGAGGCGCCGGCCGTAATGCCTACACAAGCAACGCCGTCAAACCACTTAGGATCGATATGCTCGGCCGTATCGACCAGATAGGCGCGCGTGCCCTCGCGTTCGGCAACTTCGCGAAGTCGATTGGAATTGGAACTCGTGGCGGAACCGATCACCAGCACAATGTCGACGCCAGAACGTGCGAGCAGCTTGACGGCTTCCTGCCTGTTGGTTGTGGCATAGCAGATGTCCTGGCGCTTTGGCTCCTGAATGAAGGGAAAGCGGTGGCGAAGCGCATCGATCACGGCCTGGCTGTCGTCAGCGCTGATCGTCGTTTGAGTAACATAGGCGAGAGAATCGTCATCCGCATAGGGAAGCGCCGCCACGTCGTCCGTGTTCTCCACAAGCTCAATGCCGCCGTCAACCTGCCCCATTGTGCCTTCGACTTCGGGATGGCCGGCATGTCCGATCATCAGAACCGTTCGGCCTTCGGCGCGCATGCGCGCAACTTCGCGATGCACCTTGGTGACAAGCGGACAGGTGGCGTCAAAAACACGGAAACCCCTGCGCTCCGCCTCCTCAGACACCGCCAGCGGCACGCCGTGGGCCGAAAAGACCACCGTGGCGCCCTCAGGCACCTCAGCAAGATTGTCGACAAAGACCGCGCCTCGATCGCGCAGATTGTTGACGACCGTGCGGTTGTGCACAATCTCATGCCTTACATAGATGGGCGCGCCGTAAATGGCAAGCGCACGTTCGACAATGGCGATTGCACGCGTAACGCCCGCGCAAAAGCCGCGCGGCTGGGCAAGAAGAACCTTCATGGCTGTCATTTCCTCATGACTGACTTGGCTTGTCGGCGGCCGCAGGCGCAATTCCGCGAACATCCAGAGAGCTCGAACGTTTTCCACGCTCAGGCCTCCGAATGCTGCTTACACGCGTGCGGACGAAAAAAATTTCCACTAAGTCTAAAGTTTTTTAGGAAAATCCGCACACGCATCAAAAAAAACGGGTAGAATGCGCTCCACGCTCGAATCTGCGCACTGCCGACTCCCTGTACTGACACAGTGGGGCGTCAGCCTTTCATGTGGTGAAAAACACCGCAGAGATTGGTGGCATGCGATCATGATGAGGCGTATAATTTCTCTTTTATGCGCTCGCGTGGCTGCCCGAGAGGGACTGGCCTGCGAGATGTTTTATTTTCATTTCACTGGAGTTAGAGATGGCACGAGTGTGTCAAGTCACCGGTAAGGCGCCGATGGTCGGCCATCACGTCTCGCACGCGAACAACAAGACCAAGCGTCGTTTTATGCCCAATCTGCAGTACCGCCGTTTCTGGGTTGAAAGCGAAAACCGTTGGGTTCGTCTGCGTTTGACGACGGCTGGCCTTCGTACGGTTGATAAGATTGGTATTGATGCGGTTCTGGCGGACCTCCGCGCCCGCGGCGAAATCTAATTAAGGGAGTTTCACCATGGCGAAAGGCGCTCGCGAAAAGATCAAGCTTGAATCCACGGCCGGTACCGGTCATTTTTACACCACCACCAAGAACAAGAAGACCTCTTCCGGTAAGATGGAAATCTCCAAGTTCGACCCGGTGGCTCGCAAGCACGTGATCTACAAGGAAACGAAGCTCAAGTAATTTGAGTCTTTCGATTCGGCGAAAAAGCTCGGCATTTTTAATCGGCCGGGCTTTTTGCTTATCCGGAAGCTGCAAAAGTCTCCGGCCTGGCCCTCGGCTTCACACGAAGTCCGAGGGCCTGTCATTCTCAGACAAGAAAAAACCGCCGCGTCCAAACTGGAAGGCGGCGGCTCCTGTCGTCATGAACGACTGTCTAAGGCGTCTCAGTCACGCTGAAGCACGGCGGCAAAGAAGCCGTCGGTGCTGTTGACGTGCGGTAGCATCTGGAAATAGCTGCCGAAGCGTTCCCACTGAGAAGCATCAAAGTGAATGCCCTGTTGAGCGAACACATCCGCAGCCGGCACGAGATGCCATTCGGGATGCGCAGCAAGGAAAGCTTCGACAACCTCCTGGTTTTCGCGCTTGAGCATCGAGCAGGTGGCATAGACCATGCGACCACCCTTCTTCACGAGACGAGAAGCGTGTTCGAGCACGTCCTTCTGGATCTTGTTGATGCGTTCCAATTCAGAAGGAGCCAGACGCCACTTCAGGTCGGGATTGCGGCGGAAGGTGCCCGTACCCGTGCACGGCGCGTCGATCAGCACGCGATCGAACTTGCCCTGCAGGCGGCGGATGCGTTCATCGCGCTCGCTGCGGATCGCAATCGGGTGCACGTTGGAGAGACCTGCGCGGCGCATGCGCGGCGTAAGGCCGGCCAGGCGCTTTTCGTTGACGTCGAAGGCATAGAGGCTGCCCGTCGAGCGCATCAGAGCACCAATGGCAAGCGTCTTTCCGCCGGCGCCTGCGCAGAAGTCGCAGATCATCTCGCGACGACGCGGCGTAAGCAGGCGGGCGATGAGCTGGGAACCTTCGTCCTGCACATCCACCTTGCCTTCCTTGTAGATCGGCCACTGGGTAAGACCGGGCTTCGTCGGCAGACGAACGCCATCCGGGCTGAACGGGGTCGGATAAGCCTCAACGCCGTTGGAGGAAAGCTCCTGCAGAACTTCGTCGCGATTGGCCTTCAACAGGTTCACGCGCAGATCAAGCGGAGCGCCTTCAAGCATGGAGGCATAGAGTTCCTTCGTGTCGTTGTACTGAGCTTCGAGAAGGTCATATATCCACTGTGGAAGCTCGGCTTGAACATGAGCGGGCGCCTTGGAAAAGTCGGCGGCGAGCACATTCTTCAGAGGGCCTTCTTCGGGGCCGATGGAAGCGGGCGGCAAGGCTTCAATGCCATGCTGACGAGCCAGCGTTGCCAGGGCGGCAAGACGCGGAGCTCGAGCAGGCGGCACAGGATGCATGGCCCAAGCGAGCGTGCCGAGATGACGAAGTGCATAGTAAATGCCTTCGGCAATCAGGCCGCGATCGCGCATGCCAAGGCGCGGATTGCTGCGGAAGAAGAGCTTCATCAGCACATCGGCCGGGCCGTCGAGCTTGAGAATGACGCCGAGAGCACGAGTAAGCTCGTCAACGATCAGGCCCGTAATGCGAACCTGACCGGGCTTGAGCGCGACCATGCGCTTTTCGGGCGTCTTCGGCCCCTTGGCATAGCCGCCCATGGCGCGAGCCTCTTCACGGCGGCGCTTGTCGGCAGCGCGCTGGCGCTCCGTGCGGCGGGGCGATTCGGTGCGTTCGGTCTTGCGAGGCTTCTGCATCGCAAAGGCGCGACGCTTCGGGAACTTGGTTTCAGCCATAAGTATTCAGCAATGGTTAAAGCAAAAAGGAAGCGTCGAAACCCCTTGGGGCCAGCGCTTCCTCCCTGAGGCCGGA
>JAXZEJ010000355.1:0-6149 GCA_037424205.1 bacterium
CCAGATTGAAGCCGAGAAGTGTCTTGATGATGCCGTCAAAGCGCGCGCGTGCCGTCTCCATCAAGCCGAACGCGTCGGCGGGCACGGGAACGGCGGCAAGCTCGGAGGCATCGACAATCAGAAGGCGGACGTTTTCAATAAGAGCCTCGAGCATCAGGGCCCGTTCCGCAAGACCGCCGTCAAGAACCCGGCGATCCTCTTCGGTAATGCCGGCGGCGGCGCGTTCCGCAGCGTCGAGCGTCACCAGATGAGCGCAGGGTGAAAGCCCGAAGGCTTCCGTCACCGCATCGCGGCAGCCGCCGTTCGACTGCTTGGCAAGCGTATCCATGAGATTGAACCGACGCTCGTTCGTGAGCGACAGGCGCTTGACGCGTATGTCACCGGGCTTGGAGTCATGACCGGTAAGAACGTCGACGGCAATTCGGCCCGAATCCATCATCGGCAGCCTCCGTCGGCGAAGAGACGTCCGGCGCGGACACGTCGCAGGTGCAGGTCCGCCTCAGGCAAGCTGACGCCGGCAGCCTGCCAGGCAGGTTCGATCCCGGCGAAATCGTCTCTGGAAATAAACACGCTCAATCCCCATTTCTGTCTTTAGGTCCCTTGCCGGTTATTCTTGCAGGCCAAATGCAAGGGCACTTATAAGCATCAGTATATGGGGCGATTGTCAAACCGTCATCACCCAAGAGTAGTGCCCGGACTAGTACGGAAGTAGTAGATATTTTTCGAACTTTTGATAGACGGAATGAATGCCGTCTCGGGTCTGCGAGAAGAAACGCTGAAATCATTGCACCGCGCGGGCTGAGGTTTTGAAATGCCGCACCCGCTCGGGAATTAAATAAGGGCTCAACCGCGAAGAAGTGCGAGAAGCTCCTCGACATGCGTTTTGGCCTTGACGCCGTAGAGCGCGTGAAGGATCTTGCCTTCGGGCGAAATGACGAAGGTCGAGCGTTCGATGCCGCGGCAGAGCTTGCCGTACATCATTTTTTCCTTCATGACGCCGTAGGCCGTGCAGGCCGCTTCATCCTTGTCGGAGAGCAGCGTAAAGTTGAGCTGCTGGCGATCGCGGAAGCCGCAATGGCTCTTCACGCTGTCGCGCGAGACGCCGGCGACGGCATAACCCAGCGATTCGAAGTCCGCCAGGTGATTGCGAAAGCCCTGAGCTTCGAGCGTGCATCCGGCCGTATTGTCCTTCGGATAAAAATAAAGAATCAGACCGCGCCCGCGGAAGGATTCGAGCGTAACCGTCTCGCCGTCAAAACCGGGAAGCGCAAAGGCGGGAGCTTCGTCGCCAGCCTGAAGAAGAATTCGTTCTGCCATGGGCAATCCTGCAAAGGTAAGTTAGAGATGTAACGAAACAATAACACGTTGACGAAATAGGTGAGACGCCGCAAAAGCAATCGGCGATCCAAGCTACTCCCGCAGGCAATACGAGCCTGCCCAATATAGTTTGGCGATTTGAATCACCTACTCTCACAGCCAAAAAGAGCAAAATAGCGATACAACCCCGAACGGGTACTTAGCGTATATGCGCTAGAATAAAAGAATTCTCACTACGCCAGGAGCCGGTAAATGGCACGACTTAATTTTGCATCCGACTACATGGAAGGCTGCATTCCGGAGATCTTGCAAAAGCTCACGGAAACCAATTATGAAAAGACATCGGGCTACGGATCCGATCAGCATACGGCCAACGCCGTGGGATTGATCCGAGAAGCCTGCCAGGCACCCGAAGCAGAGGTCTATCTGCTTGCGGGCGGCACTCAGACGAACCGCACCGTGATCGGCGCCATGCTCAAGCCTTGGGAAGGGGTGGTAGCGGCCGAAACCGGTCACATTGCCGTTCATGAGGCGGGCGCCATTGAAAGCCTGGGTCACAAGGTCTTCACCGTTCCCCAGCGCGACGGCAAGATCCGCGCCCGCGACGTTGAAGCCGTGTTCCACAACTATCTCATCGACGGGAACCGCGATCACATGCCGACGCCGACGCTCGTCTACATCTCGCATCCGACCGAGATGGGCACGCTCTATACGCGAAACGAGCTCGAAGCGATCGCCAACGCCGCCCACCGCTACGGCGCGCGTCTCTTCCTTGACGGTGCTCGTCTCGCCTACGGCCTCGGCGCCGCCAAGACCAACGTGACGCTCGCCGACATCGCCCGCTGCTGCGACGCCTTCTACATCGGCGGCACGAAGTGCGGCGCGCTCTTCGGCGAAGCCGTGGTGTTCCCGAAGCCCAATACCGCTCCGCGCTTCTTCACGTGGATGAAGCAGCAGGGGGCGCTGCTTGCCAAGGGCCGCATCACGGCCATCCAGTTCGAAGAGCTGATGAAGGAGAACCGCTACGTCGAATACGGCCGCAAGGCCGACATTCTGGCAGACAAGCTTCGCGCCGGCCTCCAGGAGAAGGGCTATGAGCTTCTCTTCAACTCCACGACGAACCAGACCTTCGTCAAGCTCGCCGACGACCGCTATGAAGAACTCTCTCAGGAAGTCGGCATGAGCTTCTGGGAAAAGCACGACGACAACAACACAATCGTTCGTCTGGCTACTTCGTGGGCCACGTCCGAAGAGGAAATCGACGAACTTCTCGCGATCATGTAAAGACGCTTGAGTCCGAAAGTCTTTAGCCCGCAGGCAGCGCAAGCCTGCGGGCTTTTCGTTGTCCGGAAAAAAGCAAAGCTCCGGATTCGCGAAGAATTCGGAGCTTCGTCAATCAGCCGGCCGTCAGGCGGCGGGCTTCAATCGCATTACTTGCGGAAGGCGGCTTCGAGGGCCGGGACAACCTGCTTCTTGCGGCTCATGACGCCGTCGAGCCAGAGGTTCTTGCCTTCAAAGGTCTTGCCGAAGCCTTCGGCGATGCGGGCGGGATCGTCGGAGACCATGAGGAGTTCGGAGCCTTCCTTCATGATGTCGGTGAGAAGGAGAAGGGCGCTGTGACGGCCTTCTTCGGACTTGACGACGGCGAGTTCGGCTTCGAGAGCGGCCTTCATGTCGGCAACGATGTCGAGGGAGACGAGCTCGAGCTGGCCGACACCGACCTTGCAGCCGTTCATGTTGAAGTCCTTGAAGTCACGGAAGATCAGATCGCGCGGGGAGCAGCCGGCAACGGCGGACTTGGCGGTGAAGAGTTCCATGCCGAGGGCCTGGATGTCTTCGACGCCGGCGATCTTGGCGAGTTCTTCAGCGGCCTTGCGGTCCATGTCGGTCGTCGTCGGGGACTTGAAGATCACCGTGTCGGACAGGATGGCGCAGAGCATGGCGCCGGCGAGGTTGGCCGGGATTTCAAAGCCCATGTAGTCGTACATGCGCTTGAGGATGGTGTTCGTGCAGCCGGCCGTCCAGATGATGCATTCGAGCGGGGACGTGGAGGTCACGTCGCCGAGCTTGTGGTGGTCGACGATGCCCTTGAGGTTGCACTCATCGATGTCGGCGGGAGCCTGAGCCTTGTCGGAGTAGTCGACGAGGTAGACGTCGCGGCCGGCGACGCTCGTCACAACTTCCGGAGCTTCAAGACCGAAGCGTTCGAGAATGAAAGCCGTTTCCGGAGCGGGCGTGCCCTGAGCAGCCGGCACGACGTCAAGACCGCGCAGCTTGTAGAGATGAGCGCAGGCAATGGCGGAAATGATGCTGTCGGAGTCGGGGTTCTTATGACCAAGAATGAGTGCGGACACTTTGAGGCCTTTATAAAAAAGCGGTGAACAAAAAAGTCCGACTATTTTAGCGGACTTTGAGTGACTCGGCGCAAATCCACCATCCTGCAGGATCAGGAACGACAATACAGGCCGGCATTCTGTCGAAAACCGGCCCGTTCCCTCAGAAGATTTGTCTCAACGCGCGTTGGTTGCGAGGTTCACGGAAAGCCTGAGCGCCGGAACAGCCGTGAATTCGCCTTCCGGATCGAAACGAGAGGTATGGAGTCCCGCACGTCCCTTCGAGCCGTAGTGAAAGCACCCGGCCACGCCGCCCGCGCGCGTAACCGCATTCATCCAGAGCGTGGAGTCGTCGGAACCTCGGGTGCGGTCTTCCGTCAGAACGATATCCGGCACCTTCTTCGCACACTCAATGATCATGTCGACAGCCTTCTGATTGGGGACGAGCGCTTCGGCACGGCCGGCAATCTCGATTTTGGCCTTCACGTCGGCCTGAAGCGCCGCAGCTTCGACGGCCTTGCGCACGCCTTCAGACATGAAGTCGGCCACTTCCTGCGTGGCACCGCGCACTTCCACCTGCAGCCTTGCCGTGTCGGCCCATGCGTCGAGAGTGCCTACGCAGATGCGGCTCGCGCCGCCGGGATGACGCGGAATGGCCTGCATGGATAGAGAAGCCTGAGCGGCTGCCGTGAGCGCCGTGCCGAAAGGCGAGGCGCCCGTGAAGGTGATGTCGATCTTTTCAGTCGCAAGAAAACCGCCGGAACTCGCAAAAACTTCGTTCTCGCGAATGCTGGTCGTAATGTGCTGCGTCCAAAGATAATCGGCGCCGGCGGCCAGGCCCTTGGCCACCATGGCTCTTGCGCCTCGCACGCCTTCCTCGGCGGGCTGGAAAACGAAGCGGATGCGGCCGCAAAGCGCCTCGCGGTTCGCCATCACCCATTTCGCAAGCGTCAGACCCGTTGCCGCGTGCATGTCATGACCGCAGGAATGCATGAGACCAGGCCGCTCCGAGGCAAAGCCGAGATCCACCGGCAGGCGTCCCTTCTCGAGAGACTCGGAGACGCACACGCAATCGATTTCAAAGCGAAAGACCGTCAACGGACCCGGACGACCGGTGTCGATCGTCGTGCAGGCACCTGTCCAGCCGTTTAGTGAATCGAGAAAGTCGGAAGGCACGCCGGCCTCACGGGCGCGTTCAACGGCAGCTTCAACCTTTGCGGGATTGCGGCCCATGACGGCAGAGGGCTCGATCAGATCAGCGCCCGTTACGACGGAACAGCCCATTTCCTGAAGAGCCTTCACGACGGTCCAGGTAGATTCGAACTCCGTCCAGCCTTCTTCCGGACGTCGATGAAGCGTCCGGCGCATTTGGGTAAAGAAGGGCAGTTCGTTGGCGATGTCGGGCAGGAAGGCGAAAGCGGTCGAGACGGTCATGAGGTTTCTCAAGGTTCGAAATGAGAAGACAACAATAAATGGCGGCACTTCATGCTCGGCATTGGTCTGATGCCGACCGCGCCGCCGATCTCAAACATTCTACTCAAAGGCGGCAGAAAGACCGGAAGCAGCGAAAGTTCACTTTCGTGGAATTGAAGTGAAGGCACCGGCGCTCTCGAAAGAGCCGCCCCGAACAGTTTGGCACGATCCGATCGATAGCATAAAGACGTGATGCGTGTAACCCACATGCCGGTCCCTGCCGACTGGATGGAAACAACATCCTTCAGTCAGAGACCATTTTTAATAATGCGCCAATGTATTGGCTTTCTTTGCAAGATAGGCCATTCCATAGAGTTGCCACTTTTGAAGAGTTTGCAATATGATAAATTT
The DNA here is from genome assembly GCA_037424205.1 of bacterium. Classification (GTDB taxonomy): domain Bacteria; phylum Pseudomonadota; class Gammaproteobacteria; order Burkholderiales; family Burkholderiaceae_F; genus Sutterella. The sequence goes on from JAXZEJ010000355.1 coordinate 5,475, forward strand.
TCGGAAGTAATGCTGGGGCTTCTGTAACACGCCAGCGCAAACCAAACTGTAGTTTTAAAGGAACAGTTCACATGTCCATCGAGTTGCCGGAAAAGACTGCCATGCAGGGGGAGGCCGGCTTCACCATGATCGAAATCGTCATGGTTCTGGTGCTTCTTGGTATCCTTGGCGCCGTTGCGATCCCCAAGTATTTCGATCTCCGCGAACAGGCAATCGTCATTCAATGCGAGCACAGCCGTTCCGTCGTTCACAGCCAGCTGAACACGGCGTTTGCCGTTTCAAAACTCGAAGATACGGACGACTTTTCTGATGCGAAGATCAAGAACGCCATCGATCAGGCCCTGACGGACGTCGGCGGTCAAGGCTGCGTCAACGGCGACCACTGCCCGAATCTGTGCCCGCGCCACACTGCCAACGCCGGCAAATACATTGTCACGTCCATGATCAAGGACGGTACGCCGACCTTTACGGTTGAATGCTCCATTCCCGAACATGGCGGCATGAAGACTAATCTCGTCACCAATCCAACCGACCCGGATCTGGGCGACTTCCTCTACGGTCTCATTGGTCCGAATGCCAAAGATCCAAAATTGAAAAATGATCTAGGGGAATTCTTCACTAAGTGGTTACACGGCGGTGGGATAGGTGAACTTTCTTCTGATTCTTGGGTATTGG
>JAXZEJ010000356.1:0-4744 GCA_037424205.1 bacterium
TTTGCCGAAGAGGGCATTGAAGTGCCGTACAACCAGCTGGAAATCAACATCCGCAAGGTCGATGCCGGCGATATCCCGGTGACCATGAAGGTCAAGTCTTCCTGATCTGCAGCTTTCCCTGGAAAAAAGAATGGCGCGTCTCGCAAGGAGACGCGCCATTTTTCATGCCGCTCAACGCTTGAGTGTGACGGAACAGGTGAGTTCGCCGCCGAGTACGGAGAGTGCAGCGGCGATCGTGTCGATCTTGGTCGGATGACTGAGCTTGAGCAGGCGATGCGTTTCCTGAGGAAGGCATCCGAGGCGTCTTGCAAGCTCGGATGCACTCAGCTTTTCCTGCTTGAGCGCGACAATCAGGTGAAGCTTGCTGGCAAAGTTGGGCGAAAGCAGGAAAACTTCTTCGCCTGCTCGAGCTTCGCGGGGTGCGGGCAGGTTGTCGTCCTTGAGCCTGGCCTCAAGCGCAGGCAGCACTGCGTCCTGAAGTCCGGCAATGAGCTTGGTGATGCTCGGCGCCGACGGCCGGATTTCCGGAATTGTCGGGAAGTGTGCAACATAGTTGCCGTCGGCGATGCGTTCGATCCAATAGGGGAAGCGTGTGCTTGTCGTAGTCATGAACGATAATAGGAAAAAGCAGTCTGCAGTGTCGTCAGGATACCACGTGCCAATACGAAAAAAAGGCCTGCACTTTCGTACAGACCTTTTTGGAATTCTGTTGGTGCCCGGAAGAGGACTCGAACCTCCACGGCCGTGAAGCCGCCAGCACCTGAAGCTGGTGCGTCTACCAATTTCGCCATCCGGGCAACCTTGAGGATTTGAATTATGCACATGGTTTTTGACTTTGTCAAGATTTTATGAAAATATTTTTTTGCATTGGCTGTAGACTGTCGACATGCTGAAAACATAGAGGACTTATGGCTAAAAAGAAGAAGGTGCCGGCCGCGAAGATCGAGCCGATTACCATCACCGAAGAGGATGTTGCCAAGGCGCGGGCCTGGCTTGAAGGCCTCAATGCCGACATTGCCTACAGTCAGGCAAAGCGGCAGCTCGCAGAAGCCTGCGGGTGGGAGCGCTCGAAGTCGAATGCCGTCATTGTTGCACTTCATGAAGAAGGCTTCATGGCGGGCGACAAGAACTATTTCTCGAATCCGAATGCGCCGGCCGAGCCCGGCGTCGTGCGCGGCGCCCGCGAGGCGGCGAATTTCACGATCATGCTTCAGAGCGATCCCGAAGTCTCGCTTCCCGTGCCGTTCACGCTCAAGTGCCTGCCGGGCGACGTCTTCATGCTTCGCAAGACCGTTGCCGGCAACTGGCGCGTCTCGACTTTTGTGGCACGCCATCAGACCCGATGGGTCTGCAAGGTTGTGGGCCGTGTTCGCCGCAACCGCCGCACGGGCATCGCCCAGGTCATGCCCGTCAACGGCTTTGCGCCTGTCGAGATGCAGATGGATCTTGCCGACGTGCCTGAAGGCGTTGATCTTGAAAAGGCGGCCTTTGAGGTCGAGCTGCTTCCTGAGTCCCAAAAGCCCGAAGCGTACAGCGATATTTTCGTTCGCTTCGTGAAGGAAATCGGCAATCGCTTCGATCCGTTGGGTGAAATCGCCATTGCCTCTGCCGAATACGACATTCCGGTCGAATTCAGCGCAGCCGCGCTTGATGAGGCGCATGCTCTTCCCGACGAAGTCGACCCGAAGACGATGGGGCATCGCGTTGATCTTCGCGATATTCCGTTCGTCACGATCGACGGCGAGGATGCCCGCGACTTCGACGATGCGGTCTTCTGCACGTCCGTTGAGGACGGGAGGACACGTCTTCTCGTGGCAATTGCCGACGTCAGCCATTACGTCAAGCCGGGGGCGCCGCTCGATGTGGATGCGCAGCAGCGCGCGACGAGCGTCTACTTCCCTGCGAGCGTCGTGCCGATGCTTCCTGAAAAGCTCTCGAACGGCCTCTGTTCGCTCAATCCGGGCGTCGACCGTCTGACGATGGTCTGCGATGCAATCATCGACGCCGCCGGACGCACGGAAGCCTATCAGTTCTATCCTGCCGTCATTCACTCGCATGCTCGTCTTACCTATACGCAGGTCTGGGGCGCTCTTCAGGGCGAGGAGGGCGGTCTGGCCGCCGTCGGCGAACGTCTCTCCGACGTCAAGGCGCTTTATGAGCTCTTCAAGATTTTGCGCAAGGCCCGCGACGCTCGCCATACGCTTGATCTTGAAACCAAGGAGACGATGGCCGTTCTTGACGACAAGGGCGTCATCAGCGAATTCAAGGTCCGAGAGCACAACGATGCGCACAGGCTTATCGAGGAGTGCATGCTTGTTGCAAACGTCTGCGCGGCTGACTTTGTGATTCAGAAAAAGCGCTGCACGCTCTTCCGAGTGCATGACGAGCCGAGTCAGGAACGTCTTGAAACGCTGCGCGCCGTTTTGAAGAGCTTCAACGAGAAGCTCGATGAGCCGACGCCCGAAGGCTTTGCCGAGCTCATCAAGCGCACGAAGGATAATGAGTTCCTTCAGACGGCAATTCTTCGTTCGATGTCCCGCGCCTGCTATTCGCCCGACAACGTCGGACATTACGGTCTGCAGTACGAGGCTTATGCGCACTTCACTTCGCCGATTCGCCGCTATCCCGACCTGCTGCTGCATAGAACGATCAAGGGCATTCTCTCCCGCCGCGTCTATGTGCCTCAGGTGGTCTTTGACGATTCGTCCCTGATGGTCTCCCGCCAGGCTCGCGGCCTGGGCAGCAAGCCTGAAGCCAAGGCCGACGGCAAACCGGCAACGCTCGCCGAGAAGCGGCACAGCGTCTGGGAGCGCCTGGGCATTCTCTGCTCCGCTGCAGAACGCCGAGCCGACGACGCTACGCGCGACGTGATGAACTATCTTAAGTGCGACTACATGCTTCGCCACGGCAAGGGCCGTCACGAGGCCGTGGTCACCGGCATGATTCCGGCAGGCGTCTTTGTCGCGCTCAAGGACATCGCTGTTGAGGGCTTCATCCATATTTCCAATCTGGGCTGGGGCTATTACGAGTTTGACGAAAAAAATCTCACGATGACGAGCCGCGAGGAGATGACGCAGGTTCGCGTCGGCGATCGCGTCATTGTTCAGCTCGAGGACGTCGACCTCGAAAACCGGCGCATGTCGTTCCTGCTCGAGTCGAATCTCGAGCGCCGCGTGATCAAGGGCGGAAAGGGCCGCGGCCGCTCGTCGCGCAGAGGCTCTCGGCAGGGCTGGCGCCCGAGCTGGGATGATGCGAGCTTTTTCGACGGCGATGACGATGATGACGAAGACTGGTTCGAATAAGTCGGTTTCGAGCTGACGCTCGAAACATCGTGCGCTACAATGAGCGCAAATTTCAAAACCTATGCGCGCTGTTGAGTTGTCGACAGCGCGCTTTTAATAGTAGTTGCTGTAAGTGAAGAATATTGTTTTGGCCGGCTTCCATGCCGTAGGCGCCCGTCTCCGCATGGACCCGAAGTCGATTTCTGCTGTCTACCTCGATCCCGAACGCCGTGACAAACGCATGCGCGAAATGCGCGAGAAGCTGATCGCCGCCGGCGTCCGCGTGATGACTGCCGACAACCGCCGTCTGGACGGCATGGCTCCCGACGTTCCTCATCAGGGCATTGTTGCCATGGCTGAGGAAAAGCAGGCTCAGCTTGAGTTCGACGAACTGCTCGATCTGATCACGGACGACACGCTCATTCTGATCCTTGACGGCGTGACCGACCCGCGCAATTTCGGCGCCTGCCTTCGCGTTGCCGACGCCGCCGGCGTCCAGTGTGTGCTCGTGCCGCGCGACCGTTCCGCCCACATGTCTCCCGCCGCCCTGAAGGCCGCCGCCGGTGCCGCTGAAACGGTGCCCGTCGTCACGGTGACGAACCTCGCCGCCTCGATCGTCGAGCTTCGCGATGCGGGCGTGACCGTTGTCGGCACGGCCGGCGAAGCGACGAAGTCGATCTACGAATTCGACCAGAAGAAGGCTTTTGCCTGGGTGCTCGGCGCCGAAGGCGACGGCCTTCGTCAGCTTACCCGCCGCCGCTGCGACGACCTTGCTGCAATTCCGATGGCCGGCGCCGTCGAGAGCTTGAACGTTTCCGTCGCGTCAGGCATCTGCCTCTATGAGTCTGTGCGCCAGCGCACGGGCGGCAAGCTCAAGTAATCTTTTCATCGAGCATGCGATTTTTTTCGCTTTCGAGTGGCAAAGCCCGTCGAAAGTGATTACAATCGCATGCTTTCTGTCCTTGCTGCACCGGAGTAGACGCCCGGGCAGCTTTTATCCGCAAGGAGACAACAACAATGCGTCACTACGAACTTTGCATTCTCGTGCATCCTGATCAGAGCGAACAGGTTCCCGCCATGATCGAACGCCTCAAGACCCTTGTCGCCGAACAGAACGGCAAGATCGAACGCGTCGAAGACTGGGGCCGTCGTCAGCTCGCCTACCCGATCGAAAAGCTCGTCAAGGCTCACTATGTTCTCATGAACATCGAATGCGGCCACGAGACCATCGAAGAAATCGAAAACGGCTTCCGTTTCAACGACGCCATCCTGCGTCACCTCACCGTCAAGACGAAGCATGCCGAAACGGCTCCTTCCGTCATGATGAAGGCTGTTGAAAAGGAAGAAGCCAAGAAGGTTGCTGCTGAAGCCGCTGCCGCTGAAGCTTCTGCCGAATAATTCAGTCTCGACTGAACAGATTTTTCTGTGCGATCAGGAACTGAGTGAACAGATCGGAAGAGCGT
>JAXZEJ010000357.1:0-1392 GCA_037424205.1 bacterium
CGCCAAGGCTGCCGGCATCAAGGCCGACGCTCTCAAGGCTCAGGTTGAGGAATTCAACAAGGTCGTGAAGGCCAAGGCCGACCCGGTCTGGAGCCGCTACATCAACAACGACCAGGTTCCGCTCGTTGAAGGTCCGTGGTACGTTTGCGAACTTCAGCCGAAGGTCCATCACTGCATGGGCGGTCTCGTTACCGACGAAAACTGCGAAGTTCAGGACGTCCGCACCGACAAGCCGATCGGCCACCTCTTCGCCGCCGGCGAAGCCACGGGCGGCGTGCACGGCGCCGTTCGCCTGGGTTCCGTCGCCATCCTTGACTGCCTCGTCTTCGGCCGCCTTGCCGGTCAGAAGGTCGCCGCCATCAAGTAAGGCTCGGTCCCGCACTAGGGAAAACGTCCGGTAGCGTATAGCCGGACATGACAAAGCGCTCGAAGGTTCGCCTCCGGGCGCTTTCTTTATGGCCTGAAAAAAACTCGGCGCCCAGTTTTCCCGAACGGCTCGTTCAAAAATTAATAGTCAGTCAATCGCGGCGGCATCCTTGTGATTGAGGTAAACTATTGGGAAGCATTCTCATGCAGGCGTGCAAAAAAAGGATCGGCCGGGTTTAAGCCCGTCCGAAGCGAAGGACGCGCCGAACGACCACAGAACGAAAAGAGAAAGACATGACAGCGAATCAAAGCGAAGCGGAACGCCTGGCCGTGATCAAGGAGGCGCTTGAGCGCCTGACGGCGGCTGCGACGGGGCTTTTTGAAGACTGGCAGCAGGCGAGGAGCTTTCTGCCGACGGGCTGCAGGCCTTTGATGGAGGACCTCACGCTCGAGCAGGCTTCGTGGCTTCAGCGCTTGGAGCGGGAGTCTGCCGAAGGCACGTCCGAATCAGCGCTTCGGAGCTTTGAAGGGTTCGCCGCGAGGGTGCACAGGCTGGTTTCCGATCATGCCGACAGCCCGCTCGCCTTGGTCGGAGAAGTTTTTGAAAATGAGGATGAGGAGCGCTCGTTCTTCAGGAGCTGGAAGAATTTTCTCGACGCCGGCATCGGCACGATTGCCCGCAGCTTCGTGATCGACGACATCATCTTTGCGGGCCAGGTGGCCGCGAGCATGCGTCTTGTGAGGGTTATTCGCCGCATTACGGCCGAGTGGACGCACATTTCGCCCGAGCATCGTCATCAGCTCGCGGTTGACTTCCGCGAGAACGCACAGGCCCTTAGCGACGCCTACGGCACCGCTTCGAGCGCCGACTTCATTCTGATGAAGGAGCGCTTTGCCGAGCGTCTCGAAGCCGAATGCCAGGGCTTCATCGAAGAGGCCGAATATCCTGTCGATCCGTCCTGCCGCGATGCCGCGATCTTTCGCGCCGCATCCGACCGCTTCACGAAGGGCGTCGCCTCCACTTTG
>JAXZEJ010000358.1:0-1513 GCA_037424205.1 bacterium
CCGCCGGCGGTTGAGCGCCTGCGGGCTATTTGCCGCCTGAAGAAATCATGGGGCGGAGTCGTACGACCCTGTCGTCATCAGCGGGCGGACGAAGCGAATCGCGTTCTCAGACATCGGAATTGATAATTGATTATTCGTCGAGCTTCGCGGCTCGGAGCGCCTTCATGCGGTCGAGGACCGTGCGGGCCGTGGCGCCCGCAAAGCCGAAGCCGCCAGCGGAGAAGGCGGCCAGGCACCAGATGGTGGCGCCGGCGCCGATCCAGTTGCCGAGAAGGCCGGCGAGAACCGGGAAGGCGGACTTGCCGAGATTGAGCGCCATGATGCGAAGGCCGATCGCCTCGCCGATGCGCTCGGGCGGCGCAAAAAGGTAGACGAGCGACATCATGTTGGGGAGCGACGCCCCAAGGCCGAGTCCCAGCATGAAGGCCGCGCCCATCAAGGCCGCCTGCGACGTGACGAACGGCATGACGGCGAAGGCAAGCGTGGCGAGCAGGAGCGAAAGAACGATCATGTGCCACTCCTGCACGACCTTGAGAAGGAAGGGCGTCACGAAGCGGACGATGAAGGTCGCGGCGGCGAAGCTGCCGAGCACCCAGCCGATTTCAGAGGGCGAGAGGCCCACGCCCGACGCGTAGATCGGTATGAGCAGGTTGCCGACCTCCCAGGCGATCGAGATGATAACGGATGCCACGAGCACGGCGCGCATCGGACCGTCGCGAAGAAAGTCCATGGCCGAGCCCTTCGTCTTGCCGGCGTCCTGCCTGACGGCGCGGGGCCTGGCCTTCATGACGGCGCCGAAGGCGGGCAGAAGGAGAAGGGCGGAGAGAATGACGGGCGCGGCAATGCCCCAGGCGTAGACGGCGGAGAACGAAATCCTTTCGATCACGTAGCCCGAGACGACGGGCGCGGCAAGGTTCGAGGCGGCGGTCGTGAGAGACAGCGCCGTAAAGGCCAGACGCCGGTTTTTGGGCGTCGCAACGTCGCCCGTGAGCCGCTGTACGACTATGTTCGTGAGCATGAACGCAAAGCCCGTGAGGACCGCGGCGCCGAAAAGCGGTGCAATGCCCAGCCGGGAGGCGGGAAGAAGCATGGCGAGGGCGCCCGCGGCCATCATGGCGCCCCGGGAGGCGAGCATCGGGGCGCCCGGACCAGAGCGGTCGAGCCAGCGGCCCGTGGCGATGGCAAAGAAGGTGGGCCCGAGCGAGATCGAAGCAAGCATCAGGCCGATCTCAAACGAAGTGGCGCCCGCATGAATGGCGTCGAGCGTCGCCGTAAAGCGCAGCGATGTGCACGCCGTATGCATGAGAAGCGTAATCAGCAGGACTTTGAGGAGCGCGGCCATGTCTTTGAAATCAGTTGCAACAATGGTAAGGATAATCTTACTCTGCGAACGCTAGAATTAGAATCGGCAAGGCGGCGCGCGGTGCGCCGCAAGCATGAAGACGGAATAGAGAGATGCTTGGAAATCCTCGGCAGACGACGGAGGAGCTTGCGGACTGGATCCGCAGGTATT
>JAXZEJ010000359.1:0-3546 GCA_037424205.1 bacterium
CGCCGTTGTTTTCATTGTTATTGCCGAAGCCGTGGTAATGGTCACTGATGTTCGGCAAGCCCGCCTCAACCGTCTGACCGACCTCCCATGTGCTCGTCGTCATCTCGATAAAGCGATGATGGATGTTCGGCAAGTTGAAAGTCGAGTAGCCGTCGCCACTGCCAAAAGCCGTACCGATCGCTTCAAAAAGCGTCTTGTACACAGTACGAGAAACCGTTGCGCCGTTGCAGAGCAGAAAGCCATCAGGAACGCGCGTTCCCCCGAAAGGCAGGAGTGAGCCTGCCGGCAAGGCAGAAGCAGTAAGCCTCAGCACGTCGGCAGTCACGATCTTTTTCGTGCCGTTTCGTACGTCGTCGACTGTCGCGATCGATGCGGCCTCGACCTTAGCAAGGCTCACAGCCCCGTCGGCGAGCTTCGGGTTCGTAATCGCACGATCCGCAACCTTCGAAGTCTCTACAGCGCTTCCGCCAAGCTCATCGCTGGTGACCGCGCCCAAGCTGATCTTCGCAGATGAAACCGAACGGTCTGCCAGCTGAGACAAGCCGACCGCACCATCCGCGATCTTGTCGCCCGTCACTGTTCGATCTGCTAGCTTCGTACCTTCGATCGCCTTGGCTGGCACCCATCGCATCGACTGAAGCGCCTCGAGAAACTGCTCGTAAGAAGCTCTCGGAGTCAAGCCGGCGGCGCTGATAACTGAAAGACGCATCTGATCGACCATACAGTACCAAGCGGCCTTCGGCGTCGTCGCAGGAACGCCCTTCACGGAGTCACCGGCGGTCGGAAAACCGTACGACGTCAACGTCGAAACTTCTGGCGGATTGTTTACTGCACCCGCGCCCCAAAAACCTTTTAAGGCCATAGAGATAACTCCTTAGTCTGTGTATTGAAATTGCACGTCGACATGGGCAGGAGCGACTGCACGAATCATGCACTCAAGTAATGAACTGCCCCACCTGGCTAGCGGTTGGCTTACATCCCACTCCGGCGTGATCTCTGCATACCGTGACGACGCTTCGACCCTAATGCCAAGCGTGTAGATTGCCTTCAGCTTCTCGGCCTCAGTCGACGAAGCTTTTGTCTTTTCGTCGTACGTCATGACGTGGATCGTGTATCCAAGCGCGGCCGCGAGGTCTTCGAAGTACTTCGCCGTCGGTGAAGCGTTCGACGTGATCTTCGAGATCAGCTCCTGTCTCAGCTGTTCAAGGCTTGGATCCGCGATCGCGGTAATGCACGCACTCGGCACGCCGTGATCCTTAAACCACCGCTGAAGCTCTTCGACGCTGGTGCGCGGATCGGACTCTTCAAGCAGCGAGCTGATGCGAGCATCGATCCTTGCCGCTTCACTCGACAAAGAAAAAAGAACGGAATCTAAAATCCCGCCCCTCTTTCTGTTCCAAATCGGTCCCCTTGGCAAAAAGGCGTTTACAAGATGCTCATAGTCTCTTTCTGAAAAGCTCATGAGTCACCTCACACGAAGTTGATTCGACCCGGCACGAATATTTCACCCTTGCCGCAAGTCGCATCGCTCGAAGGCGACGTGATGCGGTAACTGATGATCTCTGGTATGCCTGCCACGGCACGATCAAGCGCAGAGTAGAGCACCGACCCTGACGGCGCGGCTTCAACATAGATCGCAGAAGCAATCGCACTCTCAACCTTCTTTCGGATGCGCTCGGTATCGGGCACGACGTCGATCGTCAGATCAAGCGGCTTCGGCACAGGTGCAACGACGTGAAGCACTGCTGTCACTGGCATCTCGTCAGAAATATGCTTCTTTACCGCCTCGATCATCGTACTGTTCGGTACGCCATTCGACGTCATCGCGTCGGTCATGAAGCGCACAGTAACGTGGCCGAGACCTTCTTCTTTGGGAAAGCACCAAGCTCGCGTCACTCCCGGCACCTCAAAAGCCCACTTGACGTAGTCCTCTTTCGTGCCAGCACGCGGAGGCGTCTTCTGTCTGTACAAAAGGCGTTCGCGCAAGGACTCATCGTCCTCTGCGTCCGCGCCGCCCGTAAGAACGCCCGAAATGCATGTCGACTGGACACCCTCGACAGGACTGACAAGCGTCAAGGTCAAACCGTCCGCATTGCCGGAAGAGCCTGCAACTGCTGCCTTGATCGGCGCAGAACCTTTCAAACTGTCAGCAGTCGTGATGTAGATCGCTCCGTCGCCCGTTTGAAGCTGAGAGCCTTCAGGCACAACCCCAGTCCCGACAAAAGACACAGTGCCGGTCGCATAGGACGCAGTCTTGCGATAAATCGCATACTCACTTGCACGACGCTCAAGGTATGCGCCCTCGGCGGTCGAGGCGAAGATCTGTCGAAGCACAAAGTTGATGTGCCCGTGGAGCGTGTGCGATACGCCCGCGATCACTCGAGAAAGCACGGGAACGAGTGTCCAGCGCATCGCCTTTTTGCCAAGACGGCTCTCGGCGTCAGACTGAACACGCGAGATCAAATCCTGAATAGATGGTCTTTCAAACGCCATTCAAAACATCCTTAAAGACAGCATCAAAAGCTCGTTCACCTTGACGCTTAAAGCACACGACATGAAGATCGACCTGCCCCGCATTGCCGCCGCGCTCGGCCTTCACCGATACTCGCTCAAGCAGCTTGTCGTCGATCAGCCATTGAAGCGCTTCTGTCGCATAAGCCTCTGCACGCTGAAGCGTCAGCGGAAGAATCTTTTCTCGCTGAAGCAACCAAAGGCGTGAGCCGATGCGGTCGCCGGGGACGACAGCAAAAGTGTCTCCCCACCACCCTTGACGGTCGGGAGCTTTCACACCGTCGTCAACCTCAGACTTGCGCCAAGAAAAAAGGCTGATCAGCACAGCTTGCGCCAGCTCATCAGCCTGAAAGTTCGATATGTCAGCTTCCTGACCGTTGATCATCAACTCCATGAATCACCTCAATGCGGTCCAGAGGTTTCGGCACGATCACCCTGCTCGGTATGCGTGTGAGACGTGAGAGAGATCCCGCTTGCCTTCACATCACCAGTCGTCGTGAGAGATCCTTCAACACTTGCACCAGAGCCGCCGCTCACAGCGAGGCCGCCCAGGACAGTCAGGCTCTTGTCAATCGTCGTCGCGCCCGTGACATGAAGCGAAGCCGAATCGATCGTAACGGCTGACGCCTTGACCGTGACATTGCCGGTAACAGTCGCAGAAACGTCACCTCCTACGCTTTCAGTGACATTGCCGCCCACGGTAATTTCCGCGTCCTTGTCAACCGTTGCATGCAACCATCCGGGCGTGTAAACCTCAATGCCGTCGCGCGTGAGATGGACCTTCTGACCGAGGTCGTCGAAGATCGCAACCTCACCAGTCTTGAGCGGCTTCAGTCGATAGCGTCGATCAGCAATCGTGAAAACGATGCCGTGGGATCGATCGCCATCGAAGAAAAGCGCAAAGGCTTCCGCTTCCGGGTGCGGCTCTGACGTGAAGCCGTAGGGTTCTACGTGCTCAAGGTCGTCGCGCACTTCATCGGCCAAAAGGCGCACCTGCACGGACCGCATCTTTTTCGCGCCATCAGATCGGAAGAG
>JAXZEJ010000360.1:0-2072 GCA_037424205.1 bacterium
ATCGAAGCCTGATCAATGGCGAGGATGTCGGTCGAGGCAAGAATGCCGATGTCGGGGATTGTCGGCTCGGCGGCCGACAGGCCGGCGCAGTCGCAGTCGACTGACATGCGGCGCAGAACGTTCAGATAGCAGATGTGCGGGGCGAAGTGGTCGACCACCGCTTTGGCCGACTCAGCCATCTGCTCCATCAGCCTTTCTTTGGCCGGCCACTGATTCCAGGGAAGCGAAGTGTCGGAAGTACCGTGCACCTGAGCCTTTCCGATGCGCCCGTCGGCACATCCGATGGCGATGTTTTTCATCGATCCTCCGAAGCCGCCCATGGCATGTCCCTTGAAATGGGTAAGCACGATCATCGAATCGTAGGTGACGATGTGGCTGCCCATGGAGACTTCCTTAAAGTGCTTTCCGCCTTTGACCGGGAGCGGGATGGCGCCGTCTTCGTCCATGATGTCGACCGGGCAGAAGGTCCAGCCGTTGACTTCAAGCGTCTTCCGGTGCTCTTCGGTCGTGTAGCGGTCTCCTTGATAAAGCGTGTTGGTCTCGACGATCGTGCTCTGCGGGATCTGTGCCTGGAAGGCCCTCACCATCGGGCGCGGCAGAATGTTGGGCCCGTGCCTTTCGCCCGTATGAAGCTTGATGGCCACCTTGCCGGTGATGTTTTTGTTGACAAGCTTGTAAAGCTGAAGCAGATGCTCGGCATCGATGTGGCGCGTGAAGTAGACCTTGCTGTATGGGGCTTCGCCCGTGGTGTGCGACTTGACGATCGGGCTCGCCGCGGCAGTGAGGCCGAGTGCGCCGAATGCCTTGAAGGCGTTTCGCTTGCTGCTGTCCATTTTTGACTCCTTTCCCTGCCTTTTGGGGCACTTGATAGTGTCTTAAAGGATAGGACGGCGGAGTCTGGCTTTGAAGGCGGAATTGTCGCGAATGGCTGCTGATTTCTCTCAAGCTGAGCCTTTTTGTCAGCGCACTGCAGGAACTCGTGCTACCTTTGTCCGGCAGAAAAAGGTGTTCGCGCATGCCGAAGGCGGAGTCGCCGGCATCGTCAGTCGAGCGCGCGAAGCGCCGGGAATATTCGGCCGAGGATCTTGAGAAAGAACTTGGCGAACTGTCCGCCGCAGACGGCTGCGATGAGCGTGCCTTCGCGAACGCCCTCAATCGTTCCGAGAAGCATCCAGGACACGGAGACGGCAGCGATCACGAGGAAGATGTCGACACCTGTGCGCAGGTTGCCGAAGGAGCCGCCCCAGCGCTTGATGATGCTCAGGACGAAGCCTTCCGGCGGCAGAATGGCGAGTCGTGCAAAGACCATGCCGGCAATGCCCATGCCGTTCAGGACGCTGCCGATGAAAACGGTGCCGATCTGCTCTGGGTAGGTTCCGGGCGTCACGAACGACGTGAGCGCGTAGGCAATGTCGAAAAAGAGCCCGAAGATGAAGCAGATCGGAAGCTGCTTGACGAGCTTTGCGAAGAATTTCGTCGGATCGACCGCCGTCTGAAGAACGAAGAAAAAGACGTTCGTCAGAAAGACGAAAAAGCCCATTGAAAGCGGAAGGGCTTGGGAAAGCACGAGTGCGACCGAGCTGATGGTGCCTGTGCCGAGGCCGGCATGCGTGATGACCGCAATGCCCGTTGAGAGCGTCAGGAGCCCGAAGAGGAAGATAAGTGCGCGGATGACCATTTTTCTTGTTTTTTGATGTTGAGGCGCCCGGCAGCGCGGGACGGCTCGCACCTCGAGGGCGGCGTGGGTCGTCAGGCGGGGTCGGGTTTACCCGAATCTCGTAATGTACCAGAAAACGGGATCGATTGTTTGCCGATTAAGAAAACCGGATCTTGTAAACGCTTGGAGTTCAGTTCGCACAAGTCAAGCCGCCGATATGAAAAAAGCACAGATGGACGACTTGACGGCGTATCATACGATTCGTCAAAATTTCATACGTCAATGGATGCGTCCTCTCCGGGACGCGAAGGAGGATCGAATGACGTTTTTCAAGCTGAGCCGCCGCACGCTGGCGGCATTTTGCGCCGCTGCGATGCTGGTTCCCATGGCCGCACAGGCGGCCAGATCGGAAGAG
>JAXZEJ010000361.1:0-2964 GCA_037424205.1 bacterium
CATCAAACAGTGTCGGTAAAGTACAGCATTGAAGATGCATTGTGCGCCATGAATCTCCTCGTCGATTACGACATGCTGTACACCAAGCCCGGCGAATATCAATGCAAGGTTGAAAGATATCGCAACGACGCAAGCTATACAAGCATCCTGGAAAGCGCCTGTTACCGATGTCTCGCTTGCAAAAATGGCGTTATTGAAAAGGAACTCTGCTTTGAACTGAGCGGATTCACGCAAGGTTCAACATTGAGACGCTTGTCTAAAATTCCGCCATCCTTTGATCCTGAAGAGAATATTTATCAAAAGCTCAGAAGGATCAACTGACAAAGCCCAATAGTAATAGGCTGCGTTTTCATTGAGTGAGAACGCAGCCGTTTTGTGTTGCGAATGTAAAGTTCTGCGGCAGGGCGATCCTGGACGTGCACCTGCGTGCCGACAGGAGGCGATGGGAAGCATCGCCGGAGCCCGGCAAGCCAGACCTGCCCTTCAAGCCTTGTTTCCACTGCAGTGGGTGCACGATCGGTCGGAACGCACTGCCGGCGCCGGGATGCACCGCTTCTCGTGACCGTCAGAAGAGCGAACCATAGGCGGAAACGGGCGGGCATCCCTGCTCGAAGCGATCAGGAAAAACGAAGCACTTCGCCGTCATTGGGAATCAACGCGCGGTTCGGGTCGAGCTTGTGCAGCGCAACCACGTCGCGCAGGTCATGACGCTTGAGCACGCAGTGGTTGATTGCATCCATGTGAACGGCAACAATTTTTGCCCAGGGAGCCTCACGGTAGGCGCGCATGAAGTCGGCTGTTCCCATGATGATCGAGTCGGCACACTCCGTCATCAGCGCATTGCCGGTGTTGAGCACGATGACATCAGGACGAAGCGTGCTGATCTGCATGGTGATGAAGGGCTTCCAGACGCTGTCGCCCACGACATAGACGCTCTTGGAGCCTTTACGCTCAAAGAAAATACCCATGGTGGTACCGAGAAGATCTCCAAGCGGGTGGTAAGCCAGCACTTCGTCGGGGCCATGCTGACTCATCTGCGGCGACAGCGTCACACCCTTGAAGACCGTCTTGGGCTCGAGCACCATCACGTTCGTAAAGCCCGCTTTGAACAGTTCCTGCCGATGAGCCTCAGAGTCCGTGAAGATCGGCATGTCCTTCGGAATCCGGCGGCGCGCCTCTTCGTCCCAATGATCATCGTGCAGGTGCGTAAGGACGACGGCATCCACGCCGGAGAGGGCCTGCTCGACGGACATCGGAAGATCAGTGAGCGGGTTGCGGGCCTCAGAATTGACGGAATACTGAAATCCGGGCCACGCGCCCCGCGGCGCGAGCATCGGATCGATCAAAAACACGGTGCCTCCGAGAGCCACCTTGATGGTGGCGCTTCGAATCAGCTGCACCTGGGTCTGTCCGCCGTGGATCGTTCCTACGTCAGCCTTCGCCTGCGATGCGGCCGCGGCGGAACCGGCGCCAAACATGGTCGCGGCGGCAGCCGCGGCAGGCGTCTTCAGAAGAGTGCGTCGAGTCAGCATGACATGATCTCCTTTTCAAGAATCGTCCCTGTTCCAGAAGCGGGCGTCGCTTCGCACCCTTCCCCTGGCCCGGAGACGCTTTTACGTCTATGGAAAAAACTTGGGGAAAGTTTAAAAACGGGGCAGAAATCTCGAAAGCGGCGCCAGAGCCATTATTCGATGAATTTCTGCCAATTGCAGGCTGCACTGCATCAGCCCTTTGTCTTGAGTCAGGCCGCCGACAGCCGTCTGTCCGTCAAGACTGACGATGCGCTGAGTCAAATCCTCAATCAAGAGTGCGGGGCGGCATCTCCAGCGGATTGAAACGTGTGCCGCCAGGCTGACGGAGACACGTCAAAAGCTTCGCGAAACCGCTGCCGGAAGGTAACAGCCGAGGCATAGCCGCATGCCTGCGCCACCTGCTCGATGCTAGCGGCGGTGTTTTCAAGAAGCTCCTGCGCGCGCCGAAGTCTTGCCTGGCCGAGCCATTGTGCGGGCGTCATGCCGGTGCTTCGCCGGAATGTCCGGTAAAACGAGCGTTCGCTCATGGCCGCCTGGCGCGCGGCGGCAGCCGGATCAAAGGGCTCGGCAAGGCGCCTTTCCATGTCGGCGAGCACGCTGTTGATGCGTTCGTCGACGGTGCGCAGTGGGACATTGTGCTCAATGAACTGCGCCTGCCCGCCTTCGCGAAAGGGCGGGGCGACCATCCGTCGCGCCGTTTCGTTGGCGCAGGCGGCGCCCTCCATGATTCTCTGAATGTGCAGGCAGCAGTCGATGCCTGCAGCAACGCCGGCCGATGTGATGATGGCGCCTTCCTCGACATAAAGCGCCTTGGGATCGAGTTTGACGAGTGGGAAAAGCGCCTCAAAGGCCGGGGCGTCGCACCAGTGCGTGGCCGCGCGTCTGCCGTTCAAAAGCCCGGCATAGGCCAGAACAACGCCGCCCCGGCAAAGTCCGGCAATGCGTGTGCCTCGGGCGTGGGCCTCCTGCAGGGCGGCAATCAGCTCGTCGTCCGGCCGAAGGTGCAGATCCTGCCAGAAGGGAATGATGATGAGATCAGCGTCCTTGAAAAGCTCCAGACCATGCTGTACGTCGGCAAAGAGCCCGCCCTCGACCGGAATGCGCCCGGGTTTTTGTGCGCACATCACGATGCTGCGGCGGTGCTCCTGCGGCGCATAGGTCTCAAACACCATTCTTGGCACGGAGATGAAAAAGGGAGTGATCTGCTCGCAGACCAGAAGGGCGATGGGCTTCATCGGATTTTTTGATTTTTGAGGCTTTGAGGACAGATACGGGTGAAAAAACAGACCGCTATTCCCCTACCCGTGGGTTAGGTAACTGATTTGATGGCATTGAGCTCTCCTAATTGAGGTGGATCGCTCTCTTTTGGCTACGTTCACCGCCATGCTATCAGGACAGAGGCAAGCGCATGTGGAATACCGCTGATCGGCGT
>JAXZEJ010000362.1:0-3344 GCA_037424205.1 bacterium
GAATTTCTTCAGAAAGGTGCGTCCGCGCATGAAGCTCATTGACTTGATGCGGATGCGGGCCTTGATGAGATCCAGCGTTGCCTGACGTCCCCAGTCGCCGCCGGTGCTGTTTTCCGAACGATGAAGAACTTCAAGATTGTCTTCGAGCGCGCCCATCCACGGCGCCATTTTTTCTTCTTCGGTGCCGGGCAGGAAGCCGATGTCTTCGCCGACGCTGACGGTTGCGCGGGTGACGATGATTTCCGAGAACCTGCGTTCGTCGATCGTCTGAGTCAGCGCAGCCGCGAGCGTCATCAGGGTCTTGCCGGTGCCGGCCTGGCCAAGCAGCGTCACGAAGTCGATTTCAGGATCGGTGAGAAGGTTGAGCGCCATGTTCTGTTCCGCATTGCGCGCATGGATGCCCCAGACCTTGAGACGGTTGCGATAGTCGCGCAGCAGGCGGATCGTGACGGCGTCGGGTTCGACGTTCGTGACGATGGCCATGAAGTCGGGGTCTCCGTCGATCGTCAGGCACATGTTGACGATGTAGCGGTGAGCCTCCTTCGTTTCGAAACGATAGTGGGTCGTTCCTTCGTCCTGCCAGGACTTGAGGGATTTTCCAACGACGGTCCAGAAGTCGGCAGGAAGCGACATGCGGCCCGTATAGAGCATGTCGGTGTCGTCAAGGACCTTGTCCGAGAGATAGTCCTCGGCCGGAATGCCCAGCGTCGACGCCTTGATGCGCATGTTGATGTCCTTGCTCACCAGGACGACGGCAAGTTCCGGATGGAGTTCCTCAACGCCCTTGACGACGGACAGAATGCGGTTGTCGCCCTTGAAGGTCGGAAGCGTGTCGGGAAGCGGCGCGACGATCGTATGCGTTTCAAAGAAGAGCTTCCCTTTGGCTTCCTTGTTGCCGAGAAGGGAGAGCGGCACGCCTTGGGAAAGGTCTGCGCCGTTCAGCTCCATCAGCTGATCGAGATTGCGGCTCACGGAGCGCGCATTGCGTGCGACGTCGCTCGTGCCCTTCTTGTGGTTGTCGAGTTCTTCAAGAACCGTCATGGGCAGGAAGATGTCGTGCTCGGCGAATCTGAAGATGCTCAAGGGGTCGTGGATCAGCACGTTGGTGTCAAGCACGAAGAGCTTGCGCTTGTTGGCGGGCGTTGCAGCGCGGCCTCGGCGGCTCGAGCGCTTGGCTTCGTCAGACTTTGCTTCAGTCTTGGCGGGGGCTGCGGGCGCCTGGGCGACGGTCATGTCGCGCACGGCTTCCGTGGCCTTGGCGGAAGACTTGAGAGCGGATTTTCCGGCTTTTGCCTTTTTGGCTGCAGGCTTTGCGGCATCGGTTTTGGCGACCGGCGCTTCCGGAGCGGTCTTCAGGGCCTTCGCTACGGGTTCGGCCTTCACGGCCTTTTTCGTTGTGCGACGGGCGGGCTTTGCAGGCGCTGCGGCTTCGGCTGCGGCGGGTGCATTGTGCGCGGCTGTGGCGACAGGCTTGGTCAGATCGGCTTCGGGACCGTAGTCGGTCAGCAAGTCTCCGCGCTTTGCGGGTCTTTTCGGAAGCGGCATGGCGTTTCTCACTAATAAATAATGTCGATGAGCCTATTGTAGAGGCTCGGCGCCTGATCGGAGACCTCTTCAAGAAGACGGTCTTCTCGACTTGCAAGCAGGATTCACATATTCACGCAGCCTTCTTCGCCAAACGAACTAATTCGATCTAAGCCAAACGTCTGATGTCCTCGAAATTCAGCGTTTTGAGGTTTTTGGAGAATGATTTTCATGTAGTATGGCTTTATCGTCATTCGCCTGATGAGTGACAGCGACTATTTCCCCCTTTCAAAGGAGGTTTCATGCAGTACATTTCCACCCGAGGCCTCGAGTCGAGCTTCTCGTTCAGCGACATTCTCTTCGAGGGCTATGCAGAGGACGGCGGTCTTTACGTGCCTGCCGCCTTCCCGAAGGTCGACATGCAGACGCTGATGACGTGGCGAGGCCTTTCCTATGCTTCGCTTGCATTCGAGGTCATCCGGCTCTTTGCCGAAGAGCTGCCGAAGGAGGTTCTCTGGCGCATTTGTTCCGAAGCGTATCAGCAGCAGAACTTCAAGCATGCCCGCGGGATGTTCACGGCCGAAGAGATTACGCCCGTGAAGTGGCTTCACGACCAGGTTGGCCTTCTCGAGCTCTCGAACGGTCCCACGCTTGCCTTTGACGACATTGCGATGCAGTTCATTTCGAAGCTCTTCGACACGTCGTTTGCTCAGGAACGTCCCCGCACGCTGCTCGGCGCCACGACGGGCGACATGGGAGCGGCTGCGGAAGCTGCCTTCGGCGGCCACAAGAATGTCAAGGTCATCATGCTGTCGCCCAAGGACCGCATGAGCCGATTCCAGGCGGCGCAGCTTTACTCCAATCTCGATGAGAACGTCATCAATATCGAGGTCGACGGTACGTTCGACGAATGCCAGGACATTGTCCGCAATATTCTTGAGGACACCGGATATTCGAAGCCCCGCGGCCTGGGGGCGATCAACTCGGTTTTGTGGTCCCGCATCGTGCCGCAGATCGTCTATTACTTCTACGGCTATCTGCGTGCCGTCGATCATGTGGGCGAAGAGGTTGTGTTTGCCGTGCCGGGCGGCAACTTCGGCAACGCCTATGCGTGCTGGGTTGCCAAGCAGATGGGCCTTCCGATTCTGCGGCTGATTGTCTGCACGAACGAAAACGATGCGATGGACGAGTTCCTTCGCACGGGGCGGTATGCACCGAAGCCCTCGAGCGAGACGATTGCAACGTCGTCGCCCTCTACGGACATCTCGCGCGCTGCGAGCTTCGAGCGCTTTCTTTTCGACGTGCTCGGCCGCAACGGCGCGCGCGTGAGGGAGCTTGCGCAAAGCCTGAAGGAAAAGGGCGAGTTCACGCTGACGCCTGAGGAGTTCAGAAAGGTTCGCATGTCCGGCGTCGTGTCGGGCTCGTCGAATCATCCGAATCGACTCGAAATCATCGAGCAGATGCATCTCGAGTACGACACGTTCGTTGATCCGCATACGGCCGATGCGCTTTTCTCCGGCATTTATCTGCATCCCGTCGGCGTCAAGACGCTTTGCGTCGAAACGGTGCAGGCCGTGAAGTTCCCGAGGATGGTCATGCAGGCGACAGGTTCGCTCATCGAGCCTCCGGAAGATCTGGTCGACGTTTTCAATCGCGTTCAGAAGAAGATTGAGATGCCGGCGTGCGAAGCGGCCGTTCGTGAGGAGATCGACAGGCTCACGGGGGGCGGCAATGTCTCCTAAGACCGTTGGCTTTGTCGGCTTTTCCGAAAGCGGCAAGACAACCCTTGCGACCCGGGTTGCGGCGGAACTGACCCGCCG
>JAXZEJ010000363.1:0-1950 GCA_037424205.1 bacterium
TCCAAAAGCTTGTCGAAACCGATAAGGGCTGTTTGATGCAGCCCGTCACAGTCCGCATTGGACAGTGACTAGAATGGGGGCCACGGCTCCCAGAATCCCCTTCCAATCCCTTGGGATTGGGAGGGGAGCATCAAGAACTTACCCGTACTCGGCTCACCGAAACCATCCTTTTGGGCTTCTTTTGTCGTATATTGATATCAATGCGCTTCGATCCCTGCTTGAGGGGCGCATGAGCAAAAGGAGGCTTGTCATGCATCATTTTCGTCCGCTCGCCATCATACTCATGAGTGCTCTGCTTGCCGCCGGCACGGCTTCCGCAGCCGACCAGAAGTTTGGAGCAGACCGTCACGTGGCCATGGGCCTGACCTGCGAAGTCTGTCATGGTCCGGATAAGAACAACCTGAAGACGCCCGACATCAATACCTGCACGCAGTGTCACAACACCAAGGACCTCGTGGAGAAGACGAAGAACGTGAAGCCCGCGAATCCGCATACTTCTCCGCATTATCAGGACCAGCTTGACTGCACGAACTGCCATCTGATGCACGGCGAAACCGAAAACTTCTGCGATCAGTGCCATCAGTTCGGCTTCAAGGTGCCGTAATCCTTCGTTGATTCCCGCACGCTGAAGCATAGGAAGCCGCTCAAGTCGCTTGACTCGGGCGGCTTTTCCGTATTTGCGCTCGGCACCTTCGACGGCTCTTCAATTAATACCCGAACGGGAATGAAAAGCTTCTTTCTTTGCCTGCATCGTCAGGCGTGAAACCCGTTGATCCTGTGAGGCGGATGCTTTTTTCAAACCTTCGGTAAGATATTCATCCTCAGAGAACTAAATCTAGAAATCGAAGGAGGCATGGGATGGTCCTGACCACTACGGAGCTTGCCGGCATTGATGCCCTGCGCTATGCAGGCGCGGATCCCGAGCGAATTGCGGATCTTGTGGGCGAGCTTGTTCGAAAGGGTATTGAAGACGGCCGCTTTACGGAAACGGAAGCCTGGGCCGACGTCGACGTGTCGATGAGGCTCGCCGAAGCGCTTCTCGGGTCCAACTACTACGGCGCATTCCTTCGCGCCCGCATGCACCTCGACATCATTCGCGAGGAGGCGAAGGCCGGTCCCGAAGCGGGGCGCTGGTGCGAGCTCGCCGGTGCGGCCGCGCTTCTTTGCGGGCATGCGTCCGAAGCGCTCGGCTGCGCCGTCGCCGGCCTCTGCACGCCGAATCCCGGCGCCGCGCTCCATTTCCTTCTCGGCGTGCTCCGAGCGCGCTTCGGAAATGTCGAGGAGGGGCTTGACGTTCTTCGCCGCGGCCTCGAGCTTCATCCCGACGACGCCGTTCTGAAGCATGCGCTCGAGGAGGTTGCGAAGGGATCGAGCCTTCAGGACATTCTCATGTCCCGTCCGCTATGGAAGGGGCAGCCTGCCGACATTGACCGCACGGCGCCCGATTCCGAGGAGCGCCTTCTGCGCCTCTCCTGCGTCGAGACGGATGCGGACGGCTATGCGGACGCCTGCATTGCGCTTGACGTTCCCGCCCTCGAACCCTCCGAGGAAATGCCGGGCTTTCTCACCGTGACCGCGAAGACCGCCGGCCTGGACGTGCCGCTCGTCTTCGAAATGAACGAGGCGGGCTTATCCAAAATGGACCCGGCATGGCTTGCACGAATTGCCCGGTCGGTCGAGGGCGTCCTTGAGAAATCCGGAACGCCCGCGCACCGTCTGGCCGCCGTTCACGTGAGGCTCGACCGCAGCCTTCGCGTCGAGCTTGAAAAGCCGTCCGCTGCCGATCAGTCTTCGAGTGACAAGCTCGCGGCCGCGATCGACTATTCCTTCGACGTGCCGGTTCGCTGCCCGCGCCTTGAGCCCATGCCCGATTGCACGGCCGAGGAGCTCGCGATCATGAAGCACCTTCGCGCCCTTGACCTTCGGTGCGACTACGCCGGGATCATCGAG
>JAXZEJ010000364.1:0-3718 GCA_037424205.1 bacterium
TTCCGATCTTCTAAAGAAGAAGTCCGATACACACCGGCGGGCATTCCGGTTTTCGAAGGTGTCTTTCACCACCGATCCGAACTGACCGAAGCGAACAAAATCAGAAAACTCGAATACGACTTCCCCGCCATCGCCTTCGGCGCATTGGCAGAGAACCTGAATAAGGCTCAGATGGGGATTGACGTAAAAATCAAAGGTTTTCTGGCACCGCGATCGATGAAGAGTTCCAAACTGATCGTGCACATCACCGAATTAAATTAAGGAGCTACAAAATGGCTTTCAAGGGTAAGGGCAAGCCCCGTCGCGCTAACCAGCAGAACTCTCTCTTCAAGCGCAAGAAGTTCTGCCGCTTCACGGCCGAAGGCGTTGAAACGATCGACTACAAGGACATCGACACGCTTAAGGACTTCATCCAGGAAAACGGCAAGATCATGCCGGCTCGTCTCACGGGCACGAAGGCTCACTATCAGCGTCAGCTGGACACCGCTATCAAGCGTGCCCGCTTCCTCGCTCTCCTCGCCTACACCGACAACCAGTAATCAGATTTAAGGAGATATCAAATGCAGGTTATTCTTCTCGAGAAGATTGCTCACGTTGGTGACCTCGGCGACGTCGTCAAGGTTAAGGATGGCTACGGCCGCAACTTCCTGATCCCGACCGGTCGTGCCAAGCGCGCCACCAAGGCCGCCATCGCCGAATTCGAAACCCGCCGTGCCGAGCTCGAAGCCGCCCAGGCTGAACGCATCGCCGCCGCCCAGAAGATCGCCGACACGATCAACGAAGGCGAAATCGAAATCGCTTCCAAGTGCGGTGTTGACGGCCGTCTCTTCGGTTCCGTCACGAACGCCGACATCGCTGAAGCTGTCGATGCCAAGTACGGTCTCCAGATCAAGAAGTCCCAGGTCCGCACGCCGCTCGGCGCCATCAAGGCTATCGGCGACTACGTCATCACGATCGGTCTTCTTACCGACATCACGGCTGACGTCACGGTTCACGTTGTTGCTGAAGCCTAATCGCTTAAGCTTCGACTGATCCAGTCACAAAAAAAAGGCTCGCTTTATGCGGGCCTTTTTTTATTTGATGTTCGTGCAGCGTTGTTGAGGAAGTTGAAGCATGAGCGTTGCGAGTGTTTGAGTTAAGATACAACTTCCTGAAGCTCACCATCTTTCGTTCGGACGGTGGTTTCAGAACTGATGCTCGCTTGAGTTAAGGTGCAACCCTGCGTGAAGTGGCTTGAGAAGCAGGCGGAAACCAAGCTGAAAGACTCTGTATTTTTCGCAAGTCTTCGTGCTGTCTGAAAATCAGTGTTTTTTGCGAAGTTTTCAATTTCGTAGACACAGCCTGAAAAAAGGAGTTGAACTTTCGTTCAACTCCTTTTTTCTTAAACAAAGTACATGACGACGAGCAGTCCTAGCATCGTACATGCACTCGCGATTTTGACTGCTGTTCCAACGATCATGCCAATCCACGTCGCGATTCCGACTCGACCGGCGTGAAGATAGTCGCGTTTTGCCCAAAACTCACCAATAAATGCTCCGACAAGCGGCATGATGAAGATTCCGACAAGGCCGCCCATGAAGACGCCGGCAAAGGTGCCGATGACAGAGCCCCATATGCCATATGAGCTCGCTCCAGCTTTCTGAGCGCCTGCTGTTTGTGCAACAGTATCGACTATGACGCCGATGATCGCCAAAACGGCAAGAGTTGCGATCGTTCCCCAACCGATGATTTCAAAATGACCTGCCCAGCCGATCAAAGCGCCGCCGGCAGCAATGAGCGGCAGTCCCGGAATAGCAGGAATGACTGTTCCTGCAAGACCGGCGATGATCAGCGAAATGGCGCTCAACCAACAGATGACTGCAAAAAAATCGATTTGTGAAAACCATTCGAACATATTCTTAATGATCTAATTGTTATTGAGCGCCTTCCCAGTATCCAACGTCGCCGGCCCAGGGCTCGAATCGGGTGTTGCCGCCGCGGAACACCATGCGCAGCGTGCCGATCGGGCCGTTACGCTGTTTGGCGATGATGATTTCTGCAAGATTTTTGTCGGGCGTGTCTTTGTTGTAGACGACTTCTCGATAAATGAACATGATGACGTCGGCGTCCTGTTCGATTGCGCCGGATTCGCGCAGGTCGGACATGATCGGACGCTTGTCTGCTCGCTGTTCAAGAGAGCGGTTCAGCTGTGAGAGCACAATGACCGGACAATGAAGCTCCTTTGCAAGAGCTTTCAGGCCGCGAGAAATTTCAGAGAGTTCGGTCGAGCGATTGTCGATGCCCGCACGGCCTGTCATCAGCTGAATGTAGTCGACGACGATAAGGCCCAGCGGTCCGGTTTGATTGACAAGACGACGAGCGCGACTTGCAAGTTCTGAAATCATCAGAGCAGGCGTGTCATCGATATAAATCGGCTTGTTCTCAAGGCGATGGACGGCCTTCGAGAAGGCATTCCATTCATCGTCTTCAAGCTGTGCTTTTCTGAGCTTTTGCGCATCAATGTTTGCAACCGAGCTGATCAGACGCTGAGCGAGCTGGTCGCCGCCCATTTCGAGTGAAAAAACTGCAACCGGAAGTTCCTGGCGGACACCAACGTTTTCAGCAATGTTGATGGCGAAAGAGGTTTTGCCCATCGACGGACGACCGGCAATGATGATCAGGTCGCCGCGCTGGAGACCGGCGAGTTCTCGGTCGAGATTGGGATAGCCGGTTGGAACGCCGGTGACTTCAGAACCCTGTTGGTTTTGATAGAGGTCGATGATCTTTTCCGAGACTTCGCGAACCAGGGTGGCCATTGGCTGAAACCCTCGCTGGCCGCGAGCATTTCGCTCATTGATGGCGAGAACGATGCGCTCTGCTTCGTCAAGAATCTGAGCCGTTTCTCGTCCTTCAGGCTGAAGCGCACAGGTGACCAGATGGTCGCCTGCGCTGATCAGTTGGCGAAGTACGGACTTGTCGTGAACGATTTCTGCGTAGCGGCGAATGTTCGCTGCAGACGGAGTGTTGTTGACGAGCTCGGCCAGATACGCGAAGCCGCCCGTGTCGGTTTCGAGACCGGCGTCGCGAAGCGACTCGGCAACAGTCAGCGAGTCGGCGGGACGGCCGCGCTGGATCATTGCTGCGATATGTTCGTAGATGATCTTGTGGTCGCGGCGATAAAAGTCTTCCGGCTGAATGATGTCGACAATGCTGTCAAGAGCATTGTTGTCGATCATCAGGCCGCCCAGAATAGACTGTTCGCTGTTGATGCTTTGGGGTGGCCTGCGCACTGCCTGCGCGGCTTCGTCAATCATGTCGGTCATCGAATCGTTTCTTCCTCGTGTTTGAGGTCAATATCTTAGCTGTAATCGCTCGCGAATGACAGTCGTAATCGACCTGAGCTCTTGCCGAAACAATTGCTTTGATCGCTTTCGCTTGTCAATTGATCTGCATTCGTTATGAATCTGTCACAAAAAAGCAGAGGCGCTGCTGCGCCTCTGCATCACATTGAGTGGACCTCTTGCTTAGTTACAGAACTTCAGTTGCAAAGTCCGCAAGACGCGAGCGTTCGCCGCGCGTGAGCGTGATTGTTGCTGCGTGCGGCCAGCCCTGGAAGCGTTCAACAACATAGGTGAGGCCGGAACTGCCTTCAGTCAAGTAAGGCGTATCGATCTGTGCGATGTTGCCCAAGCAAACGATTTTTGTGCCGGGGCCGGCGCGGGTGATGAGCGTCTTCATC
>JAXZEJ010000365.1:0-1258 GCA_037424205.1 bacterium
GCTTGAGGTCGTCTTCAAGATCCGCGGATATCCCGAAATGCCTCTGAAGGGCGAATGCGTCTGGCGTCTCGGCATGGCGCCGAGCCTGATCGTGAGAAGCTTCAGGACCGCGCCCGAGCTTCAGGAATTCATCGATCTCGCGAAGCCCCTGATGACGATGGACTTCGGTCTTCCGTTCATGCCGAAGAACCTTCGCGTGTCCTGGCAGAGCGCGGACTCGGCGGGCCGGCGCATCGAAGGCGGCGAGGCCCTCACGACCTTCCGCGTCGAGCGCAAGAAGCCCGTTGAGAAGGACGGGGTGACCGTCCGTCCGGCGTCGGCTTCCGGCGTGCCGTACCACATGCTTCCCGTCGAAGGCGACTGGGCGTTCACGGCATTCGTCTTCCGCGTCAATTGGGCGGGGGATCATTTCCTCTACCGCTATCTTCCCGACGATGACGAGCCCATTCTCCTGCGAAGCGAGACGGGCGGCCTGTCCCTGGCGGATGCCGGGCTTCTTGAGCCCGAGGACGACGTGAGGCTCGGCAGGCAGGTCACGCGCCTTTCCGTGAAAAAATTGAATTCGGGCTGGAGCTTCGACTTCTCGCACGACGGCGAGCTCAAGTCCGCGCCTCCTGCCTTGAGTCCTCTTTCGGCGCTCAAGTACTGGCACGTAATCGGCTCCGTCACGGCCCCGAAGGACGTGTGGCTTCCTGAAATCACCGGCCTTCTGGCGGCGGGCGAGGATGTCTGCGCCGTGCCGGGCATCTGCAGGCCGGATGCGGCCCGCGGGCTCGAGCCCCTTCAGGCGGCGGCTGAAAACGGCACGCTGAATCTCCATTTGCGGAACTTCGAGCTCGACTTCGTCGATCTGGACGTCCGAGCCAAGGGCGCCATGGGCGTCAGGAAGGATTCGAAGTCGATTGCGGACTTCGACGTGAAGGTTTCGAATGCGAAGCTCGACGACGAGACCCGCCGGGCGCGTCCGGACGTCGTTCGGGTGCATGACTTCGTTCAGGCGCTCGTTGATCGGAAGGCGCTTGTCTGCGGCAGGCGCGACGAATGCACGTCCCGCGTGTCCGTCGAGCCCGACGACGCGGGCTTTTATGCCGTCAAGGTCAACGGCGTCGACATGACCGAACGGATCTCGCAGATTTTCTTCATGGATCCGCTCGCCGCGCCGGAATAAGCGGCCGGATGCCGCCGGAAAGGAGAGCCTCGCCTTCGTCACGGATGCGGGGCTCTTCGCATTTCTGCGGGCATGAAAGATCGGAAGAGC
>JAXZEJ010000366.1:0-10647 GCA_037424205.1 bacterium
TCTGTCCCACCTGCCAATCGTTGGGACAAAGTCCCATGTCGACGGCGGTTCGGGTGGCGCCTACGGCCGCACCGATCGAGTCGGCAAAGGATTCAAGAGCCTTGAAGCCGGCTTCATCGAGAAGGCCGCGGCCGCCGCCCACGACGATGCGGGCGGAAACGAGTTCGGGACGATCGGACTTGGCTTCAGAGAAGCGCACGAAGCGGGAGGCGTCATATCCCTCGGGCGCGATGACCTCCTCAACAGCGGCTTCCCCTCCCTGTGCGGCGGGTTCGAAGGCTGTCGTGCGGATCGTGGCGACGACAACCGGATCGGTCACTTCAACCGTCGCAAGAAGAGAACCCGCATAGATGCCGCGCACAAAGGTCTTGGGACCCTTGACGGCAAGAATGTCGGAAATCGGGGAGACGTCAAGTTTGGCGGCCACGCGGGGCATGGCGGACTTGCCCACGGAAGAGGCGACAAAGAGCACGTGCGAATACCCTTCGGCTTCGTCAAGCACAAGACGTGCAAGCACTTCCGGCGACTCCTGAGCCAGCTGGGGATGATCGGCATAGAAGACGCTGCGCACGCCGGAAAGCTTCGCCGCCTGTTCGGCAACGGACTGGCCGTTGCTGCCCGCCACGAGGATGTCAACGACATCCGTCATCTGGAGAGCGGCCGAGAGCGCCTGAGCCGTAGACGGCTTGAGCGTCACGTTGTCGTGTTCGGCAATCAAAAGAGCTGTCATTTTTTCTTACTCCCTCTTCTCTCAGATGACGTGCGCTTCGTTCTTGAGTCGGTCAACGAGTTCGTCGACGCTGGCAACCATGACGCCGGCCTTTCGGGCGGGCGGCTCCTCAACGCAGAGAATGCGAATGCGCGGAGCCGTATCGAGACCGAGGCTTGCGAGATCAATCTCCTCGACAGGCTTCTTGCGAGCCTTGCCCATGGCAGGCAGCGTCACATAGCGAGGTTCGGCAAGACGCAGATCGGACGTCACGACGGCAGGCGTCGAAAGCGAAACGGTCTGAGTGCCGCCGTCGGTTTCACGCGTGACGACCCAGCGGCCGTCCTCAAACACGATGTCGTTTGCAAAGGTTGCAAGCGGCATGTCGCAAAGCGCAGAGAGCATCTGCCCCGTCTGATTGGCGTCATCATCGATCGCCTGCTTGCCGAGAAGCACCAGATCGGGCTTTTCACGCTCAACAATGGCGCAAAGAATCTTCGCGACGGCAAGCGGCTCGAGCGCATCGTCGGTGCGAACATGAATAGAGCGATCAGCACCGATGGCCATTGCAACTCGAAGCGTATCCACAGCCTTAAGCGGGCCGGCGGTCACGGCGACGACTTCGTCGGCAACTCCGGACTCACGAAGAGAAACGGCCTTTTCAACGGCGATTTCGTCAAAGGGATTCATCGCCATTTTGGCGAGCTTGACATCCACACCGGAATGATCGGAAAGAGGACGCACCTTGATTTTGGCATCCACCACGCGCTTGACAGCGACCAGGATCTTCATCAAAAAACTCCAGTCCTATTGAGCCGGCGAGCACCCGGTAAAGTGCGCGCCGCTCTTGATAAATCAACATTGCGGGAAATTATAACGGGACTTGAAGACCCGTTCCCTTAAGAGAACGGCCGCTTCGCCCGCACAATTGAATCCCATCTGCGCAGGAAAAAGAAATGCTCATGAAAGAGGACCGGCAACAACACTGCTGCCTTCCGGCGCCTTGACGCGGGATGCAATGGCCAGCACTGCGGCTGCGCCCATGCCGGCGAAGGTCCAGAGCTCGTTGCCCGTTAGATTCCCTGCCAGACCGCCGATGCCGCCCAGAAGCGATCCGACCGTCCAGAGCTGTGCATTTAGTCGCCTCACCTTGCCAATGAGCGCAATAAGAAGCGGCAGAGCCACGCCCGGAACAAAAAGCGAATAGGCCGTCAGCAGCAACCAGATGATGTCCTTCGAAACATATACTGCTGCCGCAGCCGCAATGCCAAAAACACCCACGAAGAAGCGCACGACATTCGCGCTGTCGCCCGCCAGCAGGCTTCGTTCAACAATGCCCGAAGCTGACAGAAGCACCGTATCGGCCGAACCGCAGAGCGCGCTGATGAGTCCTAGCGCCAGCGCGCCCTTGAGCCATGCCGGCATTGCGGATGCATCCGAGAGCCATCCGGCCACGGGCTGAGCATCCTGCAGATTGAGAAGCGCAAGCGCCGTCACGACGATGCCGAACCAAACGAGGCACGGCGATGCGAGCCAGGCGGCCAAGCGCGCAGCCTGTCCGTCACGGGCGGAAAAGGTTCGCGAGAACATGTCCGGCCCCACAATGTAGGTGATGCCGACAAGAAGCATCATCTTTCCCCACTCCCAAGGACCGAACTTTTCACCGAATGGAATCGGATCGAGCGACGCCACGGCATCCGGTCTGTCCCCCCACAGCCAGAAGGCTGCGGCCGTAAAGCCGCCGAGAAGCAGCATCGCCTGAAATGCGTCCGTGCGAATCACAGCGCTCTGCCCGCCCGTAATGGTGTGCACGATCACGACACCCGCAATCATCACATAGAGCACCTCTGCGGCAAGCGGACTCGAAAGCGTCATCAAAAGCGTGTGCAGAGCCACGAACTGCGCTGCCGTGACGGCGATCCAGGACACGGCAATGATGATGCCCGCCCAACGCTCGGCATTTTTGCCGGCCACAACACCAACCACTTCGGGCAGCGTAACGGCAGGAAGCGCACGAATCTTGGGCGCGATCCAGCCGTGGAAAAGAAGTCCTATGGCACCCACGCCAAGCCACCAAAAGGCGCCGGTTCCCACCTTCTGTGCCAAGCCCCCCATGCCGAGCGTAGCGGATCCGCCAATGATGGTACTGACCAGCGACAGTGCACAAAGAAGCGCCCCCGTACGGCCTCCGTTTGTGAGAAAAGCGTGCCCGGTGCCCGCATGGTGCTTACCGCAAAAGCCAAACCACATCAATACGACCAGATATATGAGTACCAGGCCGGTGAGCATGTTCATTTAAAAACCTCCATTTATTTTTTTTCATCTCATATCAGGGACAGTGTGCCTGCCGCAATGACGAGATAGCGCAGAAGCTTTCCCGCCGCGATCCACAATACGCTAGTGAAAGCCGGCATTCTTAGCCAGCCGGCGGCGAGCGGCAGAGCATCCCCAACGACCGGAAGCCATGAGAATAAAAGAGCAGGAGCGCCCCAGCGCCGAAGCCAAACGAGCGCCCTTCCCGCCTTCTCTCTTTCAGGAATCAGACGGCCTATAAGCCAGCTTGTCATTGCTCCAAGGGTATTGCCCGTCGTTGCCAGAAGCACAAGACGGCATGTTCGCGCAGAATCGTCAGGCGTCTGCAAGAGCGCGCCTGCAAGAAGCGCCTCGGACCCGCCCGGCATCAGCGTTGCTGAAACGAAGGCACTAGCCAAAAGCGCTGCCTCGGCGCCTGACCCCGAAAGCCAATCAAGAAGAAACTCCGGCATCCGGCGCAAATCCCTCGTATCCAAGAAAAAAAAGAAAACGCCGCTCCCGTAAGGGGAGCGACGTTGCGATTGTAGCCGAAGCAAAGCCGTATTTGACGGTCTCAAAACACGACTTTAAAGACGGATGCGTTTCGTCGTCTTCGGATCGAACCAGTACACATGACCGGCCGAGAACTCTATTCCGGCCCTAGTTCCGACCTGCGGAATAAACATGTGATTGTCAACGCGGAAGACCACGTTCTGACCGAGAAGCATGCCGTGAATCAAGTGATCGGCACCAAGCGCCTCGACCGTTTCCACGTCGAACGAGGAGAGTCCGCCCTCCGGCTTGAGCGTCACATGCTCCGGCCTCACGCCAAGCACCGTTTCGCGACCGGCAAGTGCCGTGCAGACTTCGGGCAGAACCACGACGCCGGATTCGTGCTCGAAATGCCGGCCATCCGCAGAGACGCGGCCATGGATGAGATTCATCGGAGGAGAGCCGATGAAGTTCGCCACGAACATCGTTTCGGGATCGTCATAGACCTCCTGCGGCGTTCCGACCTGTTCGGCACGGCCGGCGTTCATCACGATCATGCGATGTGCAAGCGTCATGGCCTCGACCTGGTCGTGCGTGACGTAGAGGCTCGTCGTCTTCAGACGACGGTGAAGCTTCTGAATCTGGAGGCGCGTTTGCACGCGCAGCTTTGCGTCAAGATTGGACAGAGGTTCGTCGAAAAGAAAGACCGAAGGCTCGCGCACGATCGCACGCCCCATGGCGACGCGCTGGCGCTGGCCGCCCGAAAGCTGCCGAGGGCGACGCTCGAGCAAACCTCCGAGCTCAAGCATCTTTGCCGCCTCATTGACGCGGCGCTCGATCTCATCCTTGGGCACGCCGCGGATCTTCAAGCCATAGGCCATGTTGTCGAAGACCGTCATATGCGGATAAAGCGCGTAGTTCTGGAACACCATTGCGCAGTCGCGATCCTTGGGTTCGAGATTATTGACGACGCGGTCCCCGATGACGAGCTCTCCCGTAGTGATCTGTTCGAGGCCGGCCACCATGCGAAGCAGAGTCGATTTGCCGCAGCCCGAGGGCCCCACGATCACGATGAATTCGCCGTCCTTGATATCGAGCGAGATGCCGTGTACGACGGCAACGTCGCCGTAGCTCTTGCGGATGTCTTTGAATTGAATGTTAGCCATATTGTCTGTCTCTTACTTTTCGGTATCGACGAGGCCCTTGACGAACCAGCGCTGCATGACGGTCACCACGATGGCGGGCGGAATCATTGCAAGCATGGCCGTCGCCATGATGAGGTTCCACTCATTGGCGGAGTCGCCGCCGCCGATCATGCGCTTGATGCCGATCACGATCGGGTACATGTCCTCCGACGTAGTCACAAGCAACGGCCACAAGTACTGGTTCCAGCCGTAGATGAACTGAATCACGAACATGGCCGCAATATTGGTGAGAGAAAGCGGCATCAAAATTGTGAAGAAAAAGCGCATCGGCCCCGCACCGTCCATGCGGGCGGCCTCAGTGAGCTCATCAGGCACGGTAAGGAAGAACTGCCTGAAGAGGAACGTAGCGGTTGCTGACGCAATCACCGGCAGGATCAAGCCTCCCCAACTGTCCAAAAGATGCAGTCCCGCCATCACCTCATAGGTGGGCGAAATGCGCACTTCCACGGGCAGCATCAGCGTGATGAAGATGAGCCAGAAGCAGAACTTTCGACCGGGAAACCGGAAGTAAACGATCGCAAAGGCCGAAATGAGCGAGATCAGGATCTTGCCAAGCGAGATGCCCATGGCCATCACGAGCGAAACAAAGAGCATGCGGCCCACCGGCGCACGCGACGCCGTACCGCCGCCCTCGATAAGGATCTGCATGTAGTTTTCGATGAAGTGGGCGCCGGGAAGAAGGCTCATGGGCGCCTGTTCCACTTCTACGGCAGTCTGCGTCGACGCGACAAACGCCACATAGACCGGAAAGACCACCACGATCACGCCCAAAATCAAAATGAAGTGCGTGAAGAAATTAAGCCAGGGACGATTTTCAACCATCATTCGTCTCCCGTCAGTAGTTGACGCGCCGCTCAATGAAGCGGAACTGAATCACCGTGAGGATGATCACCATCACCATCAGGATGACGGACTGCGCGGCGGAACCGCCGAAGTCCATGTTGCGGAAGCCGTCGACAAACACCTTGTAGACAAGGATGTTCGTATCCTGCCCCGGACCGCCCATGGTCGTGGCGTCAACGATGGCGAACGTATCGAAGAACGCGTAGACGATGTTCATCACGAGAAGGAAGAAGGTCGTCGGCGAAAGCAACGGGAAGACCACCGTCCAGAAGCGGCGGAAGGGGCCTGCGCCGTCCATGGCAGCAGCCTCAAGAAGCGATTTCGGAATGGCCTGCAGGCCGGCAAGGAAGAAGATGAAGTTGTAGCTCACCTGCTTCCAGACGGCTGCGATGACCAGCAGCGTCAGGGCCTGATTTGCATTGACCAGATAGTTCCAGTCAATGCCGAACATATGCATCGCATAGGAGAGAACGCCCAGCGTCGGATTGAAGATGAACATCCAGAGGACGCCCGCCACGGCGGGAGCGACGGCATACGGCACGATGAGAAAGGTCTTGTAGGCCGATGCGCCGCGCAGAACTCGGTCCGCACAGACGGCAAGGAGAAGGCTGATCGCAAGCCCGAAAAAGGCCACGAGCGCCGAAAAGACCATCGTGATTTTGAAGCTCGAAACATAGTTCGGATCAGCCAGAAGTATTTCGAAATTCTGAAGGCCGACAAATTCCGTACTGAGCCCGAAGGGATCCTGCATCAGCACCGACTGATATATGGCCTGGCCGGCGGGCAGGAAAAAGAAGATGAGCGTAATAGCGAGCTGCGGGGCCACCAACAGGTAGGGAAGCCAGCGATTTTGGAATACGACTCGTTTTTCCACGTTGTTGACTCTGAGGATATTGAAAACCTAGCCGCCTGCCTCCCGAAAGACATCCGGACAATTCTTCCGAATGTCTTCGGGATGCAGGGCTGCAGGAATGCGGGAGCCTTCATGGATCTAAAAGCGTCCCGCACTGCAGATGCCGGAAAGGACCCGAGTGTTACTTCGTCACGCGTTCAAAGCGCACGAGCTGCTCGTTGCCGCGACGTACGACTGCGTCAAGAGCCTGCTTGGCGGTCGACTTGCCGGACCAGATCTTTTCAAATTCCTCGTCAACGATCGTGCGAATGTTGGGCAGATAGCCGAGACGAATGCCGCGGCTCTTGTCGGTCGTCTTGAGCATCTGCTTGACGGCAACGTCGGCACCCGGATTCTTTTCGTAGTAGCCGCTCTGCTTCGCAATTTCAAAGGCCTTCTGAGTCACGGGAAGGTAGCCCGTGCGCATGTGGTTGTTGGCCTGAACCTGCGGGTCGGAGAGGTAGTGGAAGAACTCCGCCACGCAACGATTCTGCTCATCGGACTTGCCGGCCATGGCCCAGAGGGAGGCACCGCCGATGGCGGTGTTCTGCGGTGCGTTGGGCACGTCCTCGTAATAGGGCATCGGCATCGTCATGTACTCAAACTTGGCATTGCGGCGAATATTGCCGAGCGAGCCGGAGGAGCCCATATTGATGGCGCATTCGCCCGAATAGAAGGTCGCATCGGCAAGATTGCCGCGGCCCTTGTAGACAAACGTGCCTTCCTTGGCCATGCGGGCCAGATTTTCCATATGGCGCTGATGCAGCGGGGAATTCACCATCAGGCGGGCGCCCGTGCCGCCGAAGCCGTTGTTGAGGCTGGCGTATTCGACGTTGTGCCAGGTGGAAAAGCTTTCAAGCTGAGTCCAGCCCATCCAGGAAGTCGTCATCGGACAGGCTTCGCCGGCAGCCTTCAGAGCCTTTGCGGCCTTTTCGATCTCAGGCCAGGTGCGCGGAAGTTTGTCCGGATCCGTCGGAAGGCCGGCGTTCTTGAATTTGGTGAGATTGAGGTAGAGAACCGTTGTGGAGGAGTTGAACGGATAGCTGAGCATTCGTCCGTCAGCCGTTGAATAGTAGCCGTAGACTGCGGGGATGTATTCCTTCGGATCGAATTTGTAGCCGGCCTTGTCAAGCAATTCACCGACCGGAACAATGGCACCCTTGCTGAACATCATGGTTGCCGTGCCGACTTCAAACACCTGAAGAATGTTGGGGGAGCGTCCCGCACGGTGGGCTGCGATGCCCGACGTCATCGTCTGGTCGTAGCTGCCCTTGTAGGTGGAGGTGAGATGACACTGAGGGGTCTTGGCGTTGAAGTCCTTTGTCACGTCGGCAACCCAATCGCCGAGCGTATTGGCCATCGCATGCCACATCGTGATTTCGGTGGGAGCGGCGGAGACCGCACCCGCGGCCATGAGAGAAGCCGCCATCACGCCGGCAGCGACAAACTTTTTGCTCATGCTGTTCTCCTTTGAGCATAGGGGGCCTTTGCCAGGCGCCGTCAGCAGCATCCGTCACCGGTCTCCGACGGCACTTCCATGAAGGAGGAAAGGCAAACTCCTTGGACGAAATGAATCCGTCCGATTTTGGATCATAGGGGATGCCCCCTCCTCTGTCCATACGCCGATTGGAGGATGCCGCCGTCTCAAAAGGAGAATAAAGCCGCCGAACTGCACTCGTTCAGGCATAAGCGGCAACGTTACGGGATTAACCCTTAAAAGTCTCTAAACAGCGCATTTGCCCGAATAGTCGCGCGGCCCGAAAACGGCGCTTCCGACCCTCACCATGGTCGCGCCTTCAGCCACCGCCTCGTCCATGTCGGCGCTCATTCCCATGGATAGCGTATCCATTTCCGGGTGCTCGACACGAAGCCGTTCGAAAAGCGCACGCATCGCAGCAAGCGGGCGACGGCGGGCATCACTGTCCGCCGCGGGCGCAGGTATCGCCATCAAACCTCGAAGTTTCAAACGCGGATAACAGGAAACCTCATCAGCAAAGGCCTTCACCTCGTCCGGCGAGACCCCGGACTTGGTCGACTCGCCGTCAATGTTGACCTCAATCAAAATATTGAGAGGCGGCATGTTCTCAGGTCTCTGAGCCGAAAGGCGAGATGCGATCCGCAAGCGATCGACAGACTGGACCCAGTCGAAATTCTCGGCCACAAGGCGCGTTTTGTTGGCCTGAAGCGGTCCGATGAAGTGCCATTCGCCGGAATCGTCCGGATGAGCCGCGCGGAAATGCTGGATCTTATCCACGCCTTCCTGAACATAGTTTTCGCCGAAAGCACGCTGCCCGCAGGCATAAGCCTGTTCACAAGCCTCAATAGGAAAAGTCTTGCCTACGGCGATGAGCTTGACGGATCCCAAAGGTCGGCCGGCCGCGCGCTCGGCAGCCGTCAGTTCGCCACGAACCTTTTCAAGTCGCTCGGGCAGTCCGGGCTTGAGTTCGCTCACGATGCACCTCCTGAAAACTAGACGAAGGAAAGACGTCCTTCACTCGAACCGACAGTCTAGCAAGGGCGCCGACGAATCTGTATTACATGAAGATTGACGATTTATTGACCTTGATCAAAATATCACATGCATCAAAATCCGCATTTGATCCGCTCGATGCTCAGGACAAGCCGAACGAATCGGACGACATCTTTCATTCCTAAAACCTCCGTAAAGCCCCAAAGCCTTGCCGGAAGCGCTTTTCAAGAGTTCCGTCAACTCGCCATACCGAATCTTTCAATGATCCTCAATTCACCGAGCGAAAACGGTAAAACGTAAACATGCACTGTGCCGCAATCAATTACAAGAAAATAGAAGGCAAAGGATCATACCAGAGGATCACATTACGATACGAATAGCCTCAGCTCAAAGTACACTGAATTCAAGACGACAGCATCGTTCAAGTGTCACGTTCAAGCAGATTCAGGAGTACCAGCATGTCGACCGCCGCAGTTCTTTCCGATTTCTTCACCGCAGCTCTCCGAGAAGCCGGATCCAATCGTCCCGCCAATCTCACGAGCTTCATCCCTGCCGTCGACGAATTGACTGACGGCGGCTTTCCCGCCGGTGCCCTGACCGAGATCTTTATTCCACACGCAGGTCTCGGAGAAATTCGCATTCTGCTTCCGGCTCTTGCCGCCATGAAGCACGTCACCTGGGTTCTGCCGAACGAATCTGCATTTGAACCCTATGCCCCAGCGCTTGCTGATTTCGGACTCGACCTTGACCGGCAGCTCTTCACCGTACCTTCGACGCCAGAAGAAGCCTTCTGGTGCGCCGAACAGGCGGCAGCCAGCGGTGAAACCTCCGCTGTCGTCGCCTGGCTGAATCCGCTCGCCCGCGGTCGCGACAGCGCCGTCCTTGCAAGATTGGCAATGGCCGCGCGCTCGACTGGTACATCCGTATTCTTAATTCGTCCTTCGTGCATGGCCTGCACGCCTTTTTCCGCCGAACTCCGTCTGACGCTGTCTCCCGGACGTCAGGACTCCGTTCACATCCGCGCCATCCGACGCGGAACCTTTTTCGACCGCACCCGCGAAGCTGACGCCTGCATAGAAGCCCGGACAGTCGTCAGCACGCAATGCCCGAATCGACGCGATTCACGCCGAACCGTCGTCTCCGCCGCTCGTCTTTCGCCGGTTTGCTGAATGCCGCAACAGAAAAGGATTTCACCATGAATGACACCAACCGCTCCGTCCCCGTCATGACAGCCTCCGTCGCCGTTCCGGCCGGCATCCGCCTTCATGAACTGCCAAGGATGCTTGAAAGCCTTTGTGCAGGCCTTTCCAGCAACGCCGGCACATGCGGCGGCGAATTGACCCTCACGCTAGCTGGTCTTGACGAAATCCGTCGAATTACCGTCCGCGTCAATGCCAGCGACCCGCACGCCTTCGCGAATGCCCTGTCCGAACGCCTGTTCCGCACTCCAATTCCCGGCAGCCTGCGACGCATGGAGCTTGCTCTCGAACTCAAAGCCACAGCAGCCGACAATTCCGCTTCGCCGGACGCCCCCTCGCCGTTAGGGCTCGCCCGACGTCTTCAATCGCGTCTTGGTGCGGGACGCGTCTTTCACCTCAGCAGTTTTGAAGAGGCTCTGCCTTCTGCCTCGAGCCATCATTCTCCCGTCAACGACGCACTGGCACGCCGTCCTATGGCTTCGCCGGCCAGCGCCGCCTCCGTCAGGCCCACACTGATTCTCCCCGAGCCCGTGCCGCTTCACACC
>JAXZEJ010000367.1:0-1478 GCA_037424205.1 bacterium
CCCTGCACGGAAAAGACCCGCGAACTCGTTGAACTCATCAACGAAGCCGCCCGTCTCGAAGGCTTCGAGGCCGGCTGGGTCGACGCCGGCGGCGGTTCCGACGCCAACCGCATCGCCGAAGTCGGCACGCCCGTCGTCGACGGCGTTGCGCCTGCCGGCGGCTGCTTCCACTCCGAACGCGAATACCTTCGCGTCGATACGATCGAAAGCCGCGTGCGCATGCTCACGCGCTTCCTGACGCTTCTCTAAATAAGAGACGATCAAGATACGGGGAGACCGCCCGAAAACGGTCAAATGCTGAGGACGCAGTGCGCCCGCCTTTCGGTTGAAAGGCGGGCGTTTCTGCATTCAGGGCCGGCGTGTTGCGCAAAGACGGTACGGCCGGCCGGGTCTTGTCATCGTTTTGTCATATTCCCGTTACGAAGCCGTCACTTTGGATCGTCAGAATTCGGGCATTGCTTGTCAATGCTTACATTCTGAAATGGATCAATACTATTTAGTCCTGCTGGCCTTTCTCGGGGTCATTGCGGTCATCGACCTTTTTGTCGGCGTTTCGAACGATGCCGTCAACTTTCTGAATTCGGCGCTCGGCTGCCGAATTTCGTCATTCCGCACGACGCTTTGGGTCGCCTCGATCGGCGTGCTTGCGGGCGCCACGTTTTCTTCGGGCATGATGGAGGTGGCGCGCTCGGGCGTCTTCCATCCTCAGCTCTTTTCCTTTTCCGAACTCATGATCGTGTTCTTCGCGGTCATGGTGGCCGACGTCATTCTGCTTGACGCATTCAATTCGCTCGGCCTTCCGACTTCAACCACGGTTTCGATCGTCTTCGAACTGATGGGCGCGGCCTTTGCGGCGGCCGTCTACAAGCTGATCGACGCCGGCGCGCCGCTCTCCGAAGTCGCGGACTACATCAATTCGAGCAAGTCGCTCGGCATCGTTTCGGGCATTCTGATATCGGTCGTCGTCGCCTTCATCTCCGGCGCCGTCGTCCAGTATCTTGCCCGCCTTGTCTTCACGTTCAGGTTTGAAAAGGCCTACCGCCGCATCGGCGCCCTCTACGGAGGCGTCGCGCTCACGGCCATCATCTACTTTCTCGTGATGAAGGGCGCCAAGGGGGCAAGCTTCATGCGCCCGGAATGGATTCAATGGATCAACGCCAACACGGGCGTCATTCTGATCTCGCTTTTTGCCGTTCTCACGGTCTTCTTCCAGGTCCTGATTTCGGTATTCCGCGTCAACATCTTCAAGATCATCATTCTTGCGGGCACGTTCTCGCTCGCCTTTGCCTTCGCGGGCAACGACCTTGTGAACTTCGTGGGCGTTCCGCTCGCCGCCTGGGACAGCTGGAAGGAATGGAAGGCTTCGGGCGCTGCCGACTCCGCCTTCATGATGGACGGTCTTCTGAAGCCCGCAACCGCTCCGACGATGTTTCTTCTCCTTTCGGGCCTCGTGATGGTGCTCACGCTCTGGTTCTCCA
>JAXZEJ010000368.1:0-3333 GCA_037424205.1 bacterium
CCTTCAAGGAGCGCTGCCTGATCGGCCTCACGCTCTTTTCGATGTTCTTCGGCGCAGGCAATCTGATCTTCCCGCCGTTCCTCGGCGCCCTTGCGGGCGAATCCACCCTGACCGCCCTGTCGGGCTTTGCCGTCACGGCCGTGCTCTTCCCGATTCTCGGCGTGGCCGCCGTTGCCCGCTCTGGCGGTCTCAACACGCTCGCCTCCCGCGTGCACCCGGCCTTTGCGTTCCTCTTCACGCTTCTCATTTATCTCTCGATCGGTCCCTGCCTCGCCATTCCTCGTACGGCCGGCACGTCCTTCGAGATGGCCATCGCCCCGCTCTTTTCCGGCGAAGGCGCCCTGACAGGCTCCGTCATGGGCTTTGAGGCTCACGCAGCCGCACAGGCCGCCTACTCGGTCTTCTTCTTCCTGCTGGCCTTCACGATTGCCCTCAACCCTGAAAAGCTCACCCAGCGTCTCGGCAAGATTCTCTCTCCGACGCTTCTGACGCTCATTGCGGTTCTTTTCGTCGCCGTCATCATCAATCCGATCGGCAACTACGGCTCCGTCCACGCCCCGTACGACGTCTCTCCGCTCGTTCGCGGCTTCATCGAAGGCTATCAGACGATGGACACCCTGGCCGCCCTCAACTTCGGCCTCATCATTGCTATGAACATCCGCGCCCTCGGCGTTCAGAAGGACTCCGGCGTCGTTCGCGAAACCATTCTCGCGGGCTTTGTTGCCGGCCTTCTCCTCATCACGGTCTATGCCGCTCTCGCCCACATCGGCGCAGAAGCCGGCGGCGCGGGCCTCACGGGTGAAAACGGCGCCCAGACGCTTACGGGCGTCGTAACGACGATCTTCGGGCCCTTCGGCCTCTGCATCCTCGGCGCAATCTTCTTCATCGCCTGTCTGAACACCTGCGTCGGCCTGCTCTCCTGCTGCTCGAACTACTTCCGCGACACGTTCCCGGTTCTCGGCTACCGCGGCTGGCTCACGCTCTTCGCCGTGACGAGCACGATCATCGCCAATGCCGGCCTGACCGCCATCCTGAAGTTCTCAATTCCGGTGCTCGTCGCGATCTACCCGATCGCTCTCGTGCTCATCATCCTGGCCTTCCTGCACCCGTTCATTGCCAACCATCGCTTCGCCTACCCGGTGACGATGCTCTTCACGGGGGCCTCCGCCGTCACCGCAGGCTTCGCCCAGGCCGGCTTCAAGCTGCCGTTCCTCGCCGACTTCTTCGCGAAGATGCCGTTTGCCGCCGAAGGCCTTGACTGGGTTGTTCCGGCCGCCGCCGGCCTCCTCGTCGGCGTCGCCATCAGCCTCGTGATGCCGCGCAAGGCCGCCTGACGGCCCGAATGTTTCCGGCTTCATTCCAGCGCCTTCAAAGGAAACTTTGAAGGCGCTTTTTATTTTTCCAAAAAATAAAGCCGCACGCTGCGTACCGAAAGCAGCTTGAGCCGACATCGAAGGCATCTCGCACAAAACCATCAGTCGACGCGAATCGGAGCACCCGACGTGGAAGCAATTGATGGCCGAGAAAGAACGCTGATCCACCCGGAGGCCGGGCTTTTCAGGTCCCTTCTCATCAGGAATCTCAAAGAAGCTTCTTGAGCTTTTCTACAACCTCCACGTCGGCCGGCAGCCAGTCGACGCTGTCGAGTTCGTCGGGTGCGAGCCACTTGGCCGCTTCGTGCTCGACAAGGCAAATGGTGCCTTCCACAATCGACGACAGGTAGCAGTGCATCGTCAGATGGAACTTCGGGTAGTCGCATTCAACCGTCGTCACGAGCTGCTTCGGCTCGATTTTGACCTTGAGCTCCTCCTCAATCTCGCGCACGATGGCCGCCTCGGGCGTTTCACCGGGCTCCATCTTGCCGCCCGGGAATTCCCAGCCGTCCTTGAAGTCGCCGTACCCGCGCTGGGTGGCCAGAATTCTGCCTTCGTGCTCGATGATGGCTGCAACCACTTCGATCGTCTTCATTTTTGTTCTTCGTCCTTTCTGTTTACTAATAAATGGCGTCCGGGAATATTATTCCTCACTTGCCGTGATGTACCTATAAATGTCGCCGCGCACGGGCACGTCGAGGCGATAGTTGATCTCAAAGGCCGCGTCGCCGGTCGCGGGCAGCGTGACCGGAATCGGTTCACCCTTCGCTTCGATCTCGCCAAGGAAATAGAAGGCCTTGGCCTCTCCCTGGTCCTTCTTGTTGCGGCGAACGAAAAGATAGATTCGGTTGTCCTTGTCCTCGGCCGTGCGCTTGAACATGTGATCGGCGTCGGCAGACGTCGTCCTGCGCTTCGTCTTTGAGAGCGCCACGAGATGCGAAGGCGAGATGAACCTGTCCTCGTAAGCGATGGCGTCCTCGGCCTTGTGATAGTTGACGAACACCGGCAGAGTCTTCGTCTGCTTTTCATAAAAGTAGCCGCCGATGTTCTGCGCCGTCATGTTGGTCGGCCAATTGAGCAGGCGGCAAACGTCCTCGTAGGTGTACTTTTCATATAGCACGAGATCCGTGTCCGCATAGCGCTTCGAGTACTTCGTCTCGTAGCGCGAGATCATGAAGTCCGTCAGGTCGGCAAGCATGTCGCGGAAGGCCGGACTGCGCTCGAGCTCGTCGCGAAGGCCGGACGCCATGCGAAGGCCGCCCATGCCGTCGTCCTCGATAAAGACATATTCCTTCTGCCGCTCCGCCTCGTCCGCCGTTCTCACGAACTTGTTGGAGAGAAAACCGAAGACGCTCTTGAGATGCGCGGCGCAAGGCATGATGCCGTAGCGGGAGAGTCCTTCTCGGAGCTCCTGCTCGAGATTCTCACGACCGGCGAGCAGCGTGCGGATGACGAGCGCCTCCGAGACGCGGCGTCCTGCGCCCGCCTTCGAGGAGAGGAACTGGAGCATGCCGGCCGCGCGAGGCGTCAGACGTGTCGTAAAGGTCTTCTCATATTTCTCAAGGAAGGCGTAGTAGGAGCCGAACTTCTCAAAAAACTTGACCGCATCGATCGAGCCGTATCTGTCGAAATCGAGAAGTCCCGGAATTCGGCCGAGCTTGGCCTTGAGCTGGTCGTAGCTCGTGCGAAT
The DNA here is from genome assembly GCA_037424205.1 of bacterium. GTDB lineage: Bacteria > Pseudomonadota > Gammaproteobacteria > Burkholderiales > Burkholderiaceae_F > Sutterella. The sequence goes on from JAXZEJ010000368.1 coordinate 3,064, forward strand.
GAGCTTCGAATCGCTCACGTTCGCGCGGTCGATCGACTCATAGATGCGACGGCGCACGATCTGATCGAAGTGTACGCTCGAAGCGCCCGGAATCTGCCTCAGGTCCACGGCCAGCGCGCGACGCATGATGTCCTTGTTGTACGAGCGGTCGTCAGCGAGCGCCACCGGTATCAGGAAGTTGGTCTGGTAATTCCCGATGAAGTCGAGAATAACGACGAATTCCTTGCCGGGCGCCTTGCGAAGGCCTCGCCCGAGCTGCTGAACAAAGAC
>JAXZEJ010000369.1:0-1411 GCA_037424205.1 bacterium
TGATATCCGTCAAGAATAAAAATTTTCCCGGAGCATTAAGATCGGATCAAACAATGTGGTTGAACTGCTATGCCTAAAAATTTCTCTCCCGAAGAAAAGGTCCGCCTCATCGAATTAGCCATGGCTGATGACATTCGATTCGAATACATCACCAGTCTTCGCGTATTTAGCAGCTTCGGACATGGCTGCCGGGAGCCATTTTCGCTTCTTCCGATTGATGTGCCTGCGCCCGTTTTGGACGACGATCTCGATGCAGAGGCAGAACGGCGGGCGTTGGAACTTCTTCTGCTGCAATACATGCAATCGGATTATGTTGACCGGGTGCCCAAAGACATCTTTTCCAAGGCGATTGAGCTCGATGGCAAAACAATTCCGACAACGATGGATTTTGTCGCTCGATGCGTATGGTGGTTGGCCGTTCATATGGCCTGTGCAAAGGAGAAGCCCGCCGAATGGTATGCGCAGATGGGCGACTATCTGCGCGACTATTGGCCGCTCTACGACGGAGGACCCGTCACCGAGGATACGGTCAGCGACTGGGTCCTCTGGCGAGAAATCCAGATAAGGAAGCGTTCGATGCCAAAAACTCCGATTGGCCGCATGGCGCATGAACTGCACCGGCTTTGGGAACACATCACGATGCGAGTGGAATGCATTTGGCTGCACTTTCGCTACGGATTGAGGTTGAGAAAATAGTACCCAAGAGCTTTTCGCTCGAAGAAAAGGCCTGTCTTCTCGATTTCATGGCTGCATCTGATCACCGTTTCGAGTACATCACGGCGATGCGGGCTTTTGGCGAGGTCGGCCACAACTGTTATTCCGATCGACGTGTCTGCGTCTTTGCTTTTACTGCAGACGCCGTCGATAACAAAAGACTCGCCGAATGAAAAGGATTCAGCGAGTCATTGAGAATGACGGCTGCCATTTGAGCGGCATGTAGTGTGGTTCGTCACTGCATGCCGCTGTTGTCGGCTAATTACAGCTTGTTCTTGGCGGCGGACAGGCCTGCCTGACGGCCGTTCACGAGGCAGTCCATGACGGCGCAGGCGCCGATGCGGACGGCGCCGTGAATGCCGCCGACGCATTCGCCGGCTGCGAAGAGGCCGGGAATCGGCTGATCGGTTTCAACGTCGAGCACGGCGGTCGTGACGTTCGTGGCCATGCCGCCCATGCAGTGATGGACCTTCGGGCTCATTTCAGAGACATAGAAGGGAGCTTTGCCAAGCGGCTTTGCGCGCTTGTCGAAGCGGCGGCCGAAGTCGGCGTCCTTGCCGGCTGCGAGCAGTTCGTTGTAGCGGGCGAACGGGCCAGCCCAGGGCGTCGAACGTGGCTGATAAGCGTCCCAGAATTCCGTGTCCGGTGCCTAGATGCGACTACAGGCAGAGAGCGGAGGAATGTCCGCCCGGGCCGG
>JAXZEJ010000370.1:0-4436 GCA_037424205.1 bacterium
GATGCAGGGCCGCGCTTTGGGATCGGCGTTCTCCTTGCGCCGATCCTATTTTTTACCCGAGCGGGAATTAAAATGCTCCACAAGTCTCTCCTTACCATTGCCTGCACGGCCGCCGCTGCCTGCGCGGCTCAAGCTGCAGAAGTCAAGATCGGCGGCATGATCGACACAGGCCTTCGCTATCAGCACGCCTCCACCGGCACGGGCGCCTCCACCGACACTTTTGAAATGGCCGAAGGCCTCCTTGACGCCAACCGAGTCCTCATCATCGGCCATGAGATGCTTCAGCCCGGCACGCAGATCGGATTCTGGCTCGAAGCGAGCTACGCGTCCGACTCGGGCGCCATGAAGACTTCGGGTTCGCTCTTTGACCGCGGCAGCTACCTCTACGTCGAAGACCGGAATCTCGGCCGGATCTCCGTCGGCCGCGGCGGCATCATGCGCACGGGCGCGACGCCGCTCGCCTACGGTCTCACCGCCTCCCGCATCAACCCGTTCGGCACCGGCTGGGGGAATTTGGCGAGCCCGATGTACGACCGCGGCTTCTGGGGATTCAACATTTCCAACTTGATTCAGTACGACACGCCGAAGTTCGCGGGCATCTCCGGGCACCTCCAGTACTCGTTCGACGCCGACACGGGCGGCAATGCCGTCGAAGGGCATTCCTCCGCCAACCGCTACGCTTCGGCCGCAGCCTCCTACGACGGCTCGGACCTCAATCTCGTCCTGATGGTCGACACGATGAACGAAGCCTCGACCGAAGGCAGCCGCAAGGATGCGATGAGCGTGCTTCTGGGCGGAAACTACAGTCTGGATTCGATGAAGCTCTTTGCCTTCGGCACTTGGTTCAAGGGTGAAAACATGATCATGCCGCTCCCGGGCCTCTCCGACTGCATGCCGCTCATGGGCCGCGACGACGTCACGGGGACGACCGTCTCGGCCGGCCTGCGCGCGCCGCTCTTCGCCGGCGAATTCAATCTCTACGCCTCCCGGATGAGCGCAGACGCCGACGATGCGGATGCAAACGGCGCGCACGTCACGCGCTCCGCGCTCGTCGCCGGCTGGAAATACGCGCTCTCGAAGCAGACGACCTTCTACACGGCCGCGGGCTGGTACAAGGACCGCACGCACTTCACGAACGGCTCCGCCGAATTCAGAAACCCGCAGGTTCAGCAGGTGTTTGCGGGCATCCATCACAACTTCTGAGATCATCACTCATAATAGGGAGGCGGCGCCCTCGGCCGCTCCCCGACAACCTGCGCACAGCCGCGGACGGCACGACCGCCGTCTGCGGCTTTGCGCACCGGCCGACCACCGGACAGAGGACACGAACACAAGGACCATAAGGACCTAAATCATGCCGGCACAGGACCCATTTAATGTCGACCTTCGCATACTGAAGCTGCTGGTCATTCTTCATGACACGCGCTCGCTCGCAAAGACCGCTGCAGCGCTTGGACTCTCCGTTTCTCAGGCCTCGAGGCTCCTTGCCCAGGCACGCGAGATCTTCGGCTGCGAGCTCTTCACGCGGCACGGCCCATACATGATCCCGACACCGGATCTCATGGCCGTCATGCCGAGGCTGCACGATCTCTTCAGGGCGCTGACATCCGTCTTTTCCAAGGAGAGCGCGCCGAATCTGCTCGAGAGTTCCGAAACAATCCGCATCGGCGCGGTCGACAACACGACGCTCGTCTTCATCACGCCCTTCGTCAGCGCCATCCACGCTCACGCGCCGAAGCTTCACTTCGAGGTCGTGCCGCTCAACCATCAGGCGCTTTCGGACCTGCGTGCGGGCGCGCTCGACATCGTCATTGCGTGCGATCCGCTTCTGCACCTTGAGGATGACATGAGAAGCAGGCTTCTGCTCTCGGCGCCGTCAAGAGTTCTGATGAGAAGAGGGCATCCGCTCGAAGCGAAGGGGCCCGTGCTCGGTCCGGCCGAACTCGATCCCTATCCGATGATCTCGCCCACGATCTCCCAGCCTTCGGGCACCACGGCGCCGACGCTTCCCCTGAATCAGATCGCATCCCGGCGCCTTCTTCAGATGCCGTACTTTCTTGCGTGCGCGTGGACGCTCCTTGACACCGACGCCTACATGATCGTGCCGGCCCCGCTCACCGACCTGCTGGCCGAACGCCTGCCTCTCGCATCCTGCGCCCCGAAGGACGTCTTTGCGCCGCTCTGGATTCCATCCTTCATCTGGCATGCTCGAACGGATGCCGATCCCCTGCGCCAGTGGGTGAGGGCGTTTCTCATCAGCAGCATCCGCGAGAAATGGCGCACCTACGTCCGGGACGACGAAGCCGAGGCGCGCCTCGAAGCCCAGAAGAGCGAAACGCAGATGCTGCGCGCGTGTTCCTGACGCCGGCCGCACGGGATGCAACAGGCCCTTGCATCCCATGGCCTCCGAAGGCGGGAATGCGTCTCTAGGCGGCGCGCAGAGCGTTCTCTACAATTTTTTCACGTTTCGGGAAGCCCCTTTTCGGAACGAAAAGTCCAAAGCAACCAACCGCTCGGAAAGAAAAAATGCAGAAATCCATTCTTGCCGCCGCGACCTCCATCGCGCTTCTGACCATCACCGCCTCGACCGCCTTCGCCTCCGGCGGCCCGTCCGGCCCCCACGTGGGCTACCCGACGCAGGGCCACATCGGCGAAGTCATCGTCAACCCCTACAAGGTGGCTCCGCTCACCGCCGTCATCCGCGACGGCGGCTATGAGCTCAGCGACGTCACCGTCCGCATCGTTCCGAAGGCCAAGGGCCAGGAAATCAAGTACAAGGTCTCCCGCACCGAATTGAAGACCCACGCCGGCGTTCCCGTCTTCGGCCTCTATCCGGACTGGCAGAACACGGTTGAAGTGAGCTACACGCGCACGCACCTCGGCAAGAGCGAAAAGTTCACCGACACGTACCGCTTCTACACGCCGGGCGTCTACACGCTCTCGACCGGCATGCCCAATCAGGTCCGCCCCTTCGACGTCACCGTCAAGAAGGTTGACAAGGACTTCAAGGACCGCCTCTACCTGATCAACAGCCAGCTTCAGAGCACCGTTCCGCTCGGCAGCCGCTTCACCTGGAACAACCCGTCCGGCGGCGCCGTCGAATGGGCCTTCAACTCCAACATCGGCATCATCGACACCAAGGGCGAAATCCGCTGGTGGCTCCTCGACCAGCTTATCGGCGACACGGAAAATCCGTGGAAGTCCGGCTACTTCATGGGCTTCCAGCAGACGAAGGACGGCGCGCTCTCCTGGGGCTACGGCCAGAACTACGCCAAGTACGACCTCATCGGCCGCAAGATCTTCGACCGCCGCCTGCCTGCCGGCTACTCCGACTTCTCGCACTCCTTCGACAACGCCCAGAACGGCCACTCGTTCCTGCGCGTGGGCTCCTCCGACTACCGCCGTGCCGACGGCAAGCGCGTTCACACGGTCCGCGACGTGATCGCCGAAGTCGACCAGGACGGCCGCGTGGTTGACGACTGGCGCCTGATGGAAATCCTCGATCCGTATCGCGACAACGTCATCAAGACGCTTGACCAGGGCGCCGTCTGCCTCAACATCGACGCCTCCAAGTCCGGCCAGACGCTCTCCGCCGAAGAACTCGCCAAGCAGGAATCCTCCGACAACTTCGGCGACATCGCCGGCGTCGGCGCAGGCCGCAACTGGGCCCACGTCAACTCCGTCGACTACGACCCGAGCGACGACTCCATCATCATCTCGTCCCGCCACCAGTCCGCCTGCGTCAAGATCGGCCGCGACAAGAAGGTCAAGTGGATCCTCGCTGCTCCGAACGGCTGGAACAAGGAGCTCGCCTCCAAGGTTCTCAAGCCCATTGACAAGAACGGCAAGCCGATCAAGTGCGAAGACGGCAAGTGCGAAGGCGACTTCGACTGGACGTGGACGCAGCATACGGCCTTCCGCATCGACGAACAGTCCGACAAGAACACGGTCATCCTCTCCGTGTTTGACAACGGCGACGGCCGCGGTCTCGAACAGCCGCCGCTTCCCGACATGAAGTACACCCGAGGCGTCATCTACAAGATCGACCAGAAGAACATGACCGTTCAGCAGCTCTGGGAAGTCGGCAAGGACCTCGGCAACGAATACTTCAGCCCGGTCACCGGCATCACGCAGTACCAGGCCGACAAGAACTCCATGGTCGTCTTCTACTCGACCGCCGGCCTTCTTGGCCCGTCCGCCGGCAAGGCCTTCGGCAAGGAAGAAGCTTCTCATCCGTACCTCTGCGAATACCGCTGGGGTGAAACGAAGCCCGCCGTTGAAATCAAGTTCAACCAGCTCTTCGGCTATCAGGCCATGCCGATCAGCGTCGAAAAGGCCTTCACGCACTAAGACCTCGTCCTGAAGCCCGCCCGCATCCTCCTTTCCGGGCGGGCTCCCGGGACGGACTCAAGGTCCGCCAGACTCCTCGGCCGAAC
>JAXZEJ010000371.1:0-3007 GCA_037424205.1 bacterium
TTCCGGGCCGTGTCGCCGGAGATCGAGGGTCTTCAGAGGTCGATGTCGGTTCCGTGGATGATGTCGGAGGCGTTGGCTTCCAACCAGTCCATGGCTTCGCCCGAGATCTTGGAGACGAACTTTTTCCGGAAGTTGAGCGAAAGTCGTCCCTGTTCCAGATAGACCTGGATCATTCGGAATCTCAGAGGCTGAGGAATGTCGAAAGCGTCGTTGACGGCGCGGTCCAGCCGATCTAATTTTTCGAGAAAACCGAGTTCGTCCTGCAGGTGAACGTCAAGTGCTTCCGCGGCCATTTTGTAGAAAAATTCCACTTGTCGAGTGGCGTCCCGGTATCGGTATAGAGATTCATTGCCGAGAAACGTGCATTCGCAAAGAGGATCGCCGCCGGTCCAAATCACCTGCCAGGCTTTTCGGGCGGGCTTGGAGAAGGTCTCGAGTGCCTCCAGGTATTCCAACTCGTGCTTTTTCATCGCGACGGAGACGGGCAGAAGCTGGTCTTTCCCAAGCTTACCCGAAGAGGCCAGCTGCTGATGGATGAGAAAGCGGCTGAGACGTCCGTTGCCGTCCATAAACGGGTGTAGATAGACAAACCCGAAGGAGACGATTGCAGCTGCGGCAATGGGATCTGTTCGCTGAGGAAGAATCTCGGCAGCTTCCTACATTCTTTTTTCTCTCAAACCGCATTGAACGTCGAAATTTTCTCTTTTTTGGCGAAAATTTCTCTGAAAACGCGCTTTTCGTCAAAAAAATCTTTTCCTACGGATTTTGCCAAAAAAAATCTCTCGCTTGCTCGCCTTCTATTGTTTGGATGATCTTCAGGAAAGCCTGATCAACAGTTGATGCATTCACTTCAACAGAATATGCATTTCGCTCAATTGGCTTTGAGCGCGAGAGGAAAGATGTCGTTAAGGCGGAGTTGGGAGGAGGGCGGAAGGATTGCCGTCCTGGTGAAATGCAAAAACGCCGGTTCCGTTTGGAGGGGACGGAACCGGCTTTTCTGCAAGGTTCGCCGTCTCGAAATCCGAGGCTGCATTCCTCGGACTTCGGAGCTCGAACCCAAAGTCGGCGCAGGATCATCGAGGGTACCCTAATTCCTGATGATTGGCCTGTGCCCGAGCGATTTTTCAGTACGTCCGCTTCGAACGCGGGAGAGAAGCGAAGGCGTAGAGCACCCGTTTCGAATAAAAAGCCAAGCAGCGGCCAAATGTCCGCAAGTCGAGATAGGAGGCATTGACTCGGACGCCGGCGGAAAAAGTCACGGCACTCCGAAGACCGAAGCCTTCGGAGCGCTGCGCTTGACTACTTGGGAGAAGTAGGGTTTTGGCAAGCCTGGAAAGGCTTACGGAACCTTGAAGCCGAGGCCGTCGGCATGGCAGGCCTGGCAGTAGTTCTGGGACTTGCCGTGTTCGCGGTGGCACACGCTGCAGTCGACCGTTTCCGGCAGGTAGTGGATCGACACGTGCGGATTGGCGTTGTTGTTCTTGTCGAGGTAGTCGCCCTTGTTCACGTCGGCGTGGCAGGTGCGGCACGTTTCGGACTGGACCGGCTTGAAGCCGTCCTTATGGCACATGGCGCAATCCTGCTTGTGCTTGACGGACGTCGGCATGTCGACGGCGAAGGCGCCGGCCGAGAACAGAGCGGCCATGGCGAGGACAACGAGTTTTTTCATGATGTTTTCTCCTAAGTCGATTACTTGGCCATGATGCTCTGAGCAGCGATGCGGCCGAAGACGATGCCGTCGAGCACGGAGTTGCCGCCGAGGCGGGTCACGCCGTGGACGCCGCCCGTGATTTCGCCGGCTGCGTAGAGGCCCGGAATCGGCTTGAAGTCCTGACCGATGACTTCGGCCTTTTCATTGATGCGGATGCCGCCCATCGTGTAGTGGAGCTTGGAGGTGAGGCGATGGCCGTACCAGGGACCCTTGCCCATGAGAACGCCTTCGTTCGGCGTGAGCGGACGATGGAAGTCGGGGTCGAATTCGCGGCCTTCCTTGATCCAGCCGTTGTACTTGGCCATTTCGTCCTTGAGCTCCTTGAGCGGCAGGCCGTAGAACTTGGCGAGCTCTTCGAGCGTTTCGAACTTCTTCGTCGTGCCGGAATGGAGAGACTTCGTCAGGTAGCGCTGGATGGAGATGCGGGGCACGAACTGGCTGTCTGCGATCAGAACGGCGAAGCGCTGGGAGCCGTCTTCGTTCTTGAGGCGGAAGATGTCGTTCGTGAGTTCCGTGCGGTTGCCGAGCTCGTTGAAGCAGCGGCGGCCCGTCTTCGGGTCGACGGCGAAGCCGTACTGCTTGATGTAGTCGCAGACGTCGGCGCCCATGCCGATGCCCTTGTCGTCCGGCGAGCACCAGGGGCCCCACTGGATGTAGTCGATGTGAACGGGAACGCCGCCCGCGCGCATCAGCGTGAAGAGAGCGCCGGCCGTGGCGCCCGGATGGTTCGTGCCTTCCGTTTCCTTCGTGATCTTCGGGTCGATGAGGGAGGTCATGCGCCAGTCGTTGACGAAGCCGCCGGCACCGAAGACGACGCCCTTTTCAGCACGGTAGTACTTGCGAACGCCGGTGGTGTTCGTGAGGTCGTTGTCGCGGGACGTGATGTCGAAGACATAGTTTTCGCGGACGGCGACGCCGACGCAGCGGCCGTTTTCGTCCTTGATCACTTCGTCAACGATCGTGTTCTTGCGCATGATGCCGCCGCGCTTGAGGAAGTGGCGGTGCAGCGGAAGCATCACGGAAATGCCGGCGGAGACCTTCGGAGCGAGGGAGCGGATCTTGGAGTGCCCGCCCTGGATGAACGGGGTCGGAGCGAATTCGCAGCCGAGCTTGCGGATGTATTCGAAGGATTCGAGAGCCTTGAAGCAGAGAGCGTGGGCGAGCTTCGGATCGTTGAAGTATTCGCCGGCCTTGAGCGTGTCCTTGAGGAAGAGCTCGGGGCTGTCGTCCTTGACGCCGTGGGCAAGCTGTTCCGGCGTGCGCGGAACGTTGATCCAGAAGCCGGTGATGGCGGAG
>JAXZEJ010000372.1:0-31614 GCA_037424205.1 bacterium
TACACGGACCTTGGGATCACGCTCGGCAAGGTCGAAGGCGACGTTGCCCGCATGGCCGCCGAGTTCCTGTTCTTCACGGCCCTGAGTCTTCCGGCCTGCCTCTTTGCACGCACCTTCATTTCGGTCAACGCTGCGCTTTCGCGTCCGCGCATCACGATGTGGGTCTCGCTCGCCCTGCTCACCCTAAAAGTCCCCCTGAACGGCGTATTCATGTACGGCTGGCTCGGATTCCCGGCCATGGGCGGTTCGGGCGCAGGCGTGTCCTTCTGCATCCTCAACTACCTGGCCTTCTTCTGCTACCTCCTCATTTGGAAGAAGGACGCCTTCTACCGCACCATGCACGCCGACCGCATCTACGGCCCCCGCTGGGCGCTCATGAAGGAACAGCTCCACGTCGGCATTCCCATCGGCCTGAGCACATTCTTCGAGGTCTCGAGCTTCACGCTGATGGCTATCTTCGTTGCGCGCTTTGGTTCTGAAGCGGTTTCCGCTCACCAAATCGTGGCGAACATCACGAGCCTCTGCTACATGCTTCCCCTCTCGATCGGCATCGCCTCTTCAGTGCTGATCTCGCAGTGCCTTGGCGCTCGATGGCCGGCCGTTGCCTACACAGTTCTCAAGCGCACGCTCAAGATCTCCGTGATCATCGCCCTTTGCATCGTCACCGTTCTGTTCTTTGCCCGCCACTACCTCGTCACACTCTATTCGTCCGACATGGACGTGTGCTCGATGGCCGCATCACTTCTCATTTTTGGCTGTCTCTACCACGTCTTCGACGCCATGCAGTCCGTGAGTTCCTTTGCGCTTCGCGGATACCGCGTCACGAGGCTCCCCATGCTCATCTACGGCGTCATGCTTTGGGGCGTCGGTCTGGGCGGCGGTTACATGCTTGCCTTCGGCAATCCCCTGACAGGCGAACCCATGGGAGCCTACGGCTTCTGGACCGCAACTGCGGCCGGCCTTTGGCTCACCGGCATCTCGCTTGCATGCATGGCCATTTGGGTTGGCCGCCAGTTCGCACGGGACGACAACCATACGCCCGAAGAAATCGATGCCGCCATCAAGGCTTCTCGGGCCTGACCTCTCACCTTCCCAAGGCGTCGGAAAGAATTCCGACGCCTTTTTTCATGGTCCAGCCTTTGCGTTATGATTGGCAATCTAGTTTCCCTCCGGAGCCAGGCATGTCAACCATTCTCTTTCCCAGTCCGATATTCGGCCCGGTTCACAGCCGCCGCCTTGGCGTTTCGCTCGGCGTCAATCTTTTGCCCGCCGACGGAAAACTCTGCAGCTTCGACTGCATCTACTGCGAGTGCGGACTCAATGCCCAACACCGTCCCGAACTGAGGATGCCCACTCGTGAAGCTGTTCGAAACGCACTTCGAGACAAGCTTGAAGGCATGAAGGCGGAAGACGTCCTTCCCGACACGATTACCTTCTCCGGCAATGGAGAACCGACCTCGCACCCAGATTTCGAAGGCATCATTGACGATACTCTTGTCCTTCGCGCCGAATACGCTCCTCAAAGCCAGGTCAGCGTTCTTTCCAATGCCACCCACATCATCAAGGACAGCGTCTTCCGTGCGCTTCTTCGAGTCGACAATGCGCTTCTCAAACTCGACACGGTCGATGAGGACTACATTCACCTCGTAGATCGTCCGACCAGCCGCTATGACTTGCCGAAGCTCATTGAGCGCATGAAGGCATTCAACGGCCGCTGCATCATCCAGACGATGTTCATGTCCGGAGAATGGGAGGGCCGCTCCGTGGACAACACAGGCGATGAATTCGTCAGCCCCTGGCTTGACGTCGTCAAGGATATCAAGCCGAAACTTGTGACGATCTACACGCTCGACCGAGAGACGCCCGGGAAAAATCTCCTCAAGGCTCCGCGGAGCCGTCTCGACGAGATTGCAGCCCGCGTCAATGCGCTTGGCATTCCCACAACCGTGAGCGGCTAAGCTTCCGCGAAATAAAAAAACTCCGCCGACCAAAGTCAAGCGGAGTTTTTTTCAGTCTGTCAAAGCCGCCGTGAATGGCAGCTTTCAGTCTCAATAACGGCGGCTTTCGAGCGCGGCAATGCGATCCTCAATGGACGGATGCGTTGCGAAAAGCGAGCCAATGCCACCGGAGATGCCGAAGCCCTTGACGGCGCCCGGAAGTTCATTCTGGGCTTCCATGCCGCCGAGACGGCGAAGAGCGTTGATCATGGGCTGATTGTTCTGCATGATTTCAGCTGCTCCGGCGTCAGCGTGGTATTCACGCCAGCGAGAGAAGTAGGCGACGACCATGCCGGCGAGGAAGCCGAGGCAGATGTCGAGCACAAGGCTGGTGACATAGTAGCCAACGCCCGGCGCGTCGTCTTCATTGCGAAGGATCTGGCGATCGACAACCCAACCAATGACGCGGGAGAAGAATACGACAAAGGTGTTCATCACACCCTGAAGCAGGGTCTGCGTGACCATGTCGCCGTTCTTGACATGCGAGATTTCATGCGCAAGCACGGCCTCGACTTCATCGCGGTTCATGATGTTGAGCAGGCCGGTCGAAACTGCAACCATGGCGCTAGATGCAGAGGCGCCAGTCGCAAAGGCATTAGGTTCGCCATCATAGATGCCGACCTCCGGCATCGGAATGCCGGCCCTTTCAGCCTCATGGCGCACCACGCCGACAAGATAGGCCTCAAGGCCAGGCTGAGGGTTGTTCGTATCGATCATCTGAACGCCCATGGACATCTTTGCCATCTGCTTGCTCATGAGAAGCGAGATGATCGAGCCGCTGAAACCGACAACCATCGAGAAAATGAAGAGGGCGGAAAGGTTGAGGGATGAACCCGCCATGGTGCCGAAGTTGACGCCGAACAACATCTGCACGACCGTGAGGATCACGCTGAGCATGATGAAGACGGCAAAGTTGGCAAGCACCAAAAGACCAATGCGCTTAAACATACTGTTCCAATTTCCTTTTTTTCTGTGTGGACAGAATGAGCGATGCTTGTTCAGGAATCGGCGGACGTTCCATCGCTCGTACAGCCGCCGTTCATTGCTTAATTGTATGGAGATGCAGAGTTCAATACGTTCTGTATCTTAATGTCAATTGTAACAAAGGTCTCCATTTGCTTTATGAAAGTCCTTGCGGCGCAACGGACGACCTACTTGACGTCATCAATGCGGCGGGGCGGGAAGCTGTCCCATGCCCCGCAGCCGAGACAATGCCAGGCGAATGACGACGCTAGGAAGCCGCAGTTCGAACACTGATACTTGGTGAAGCGACGGCCGTGGCGCTGCAGGAGCGTAGCAAGAAGCTTCGTCTCCTCATCATCCGGGCGCTCCTTCTGACGAAGCGTCATCAGGGTCGAAAAAGCAGAGAGGCTCGGCCGGCTGGCAAGCATCCCGACAATGCTTTCCTTGGCCATTTCAACGCCTTCCCAGGCAGCAATGCGCTTGACCGCCTCCTCCATCACGTCGGCACTGCCATTTTCAGCCAGCGCCTTGTGCAGCAGAGCGACTGCCTCCTCTCGGCGGCCAAGGGCATCAAGAGCATCTGCCACGCGTCCGACAACGAGCGGAAGATAGGCGGGGGCCCGGTTCATGACCTCCGTCCAGTGACGAAGAGCTCGCTCGGAATTGCCCAGCGCGAGAGACACAGCACCTGCGGCGATCCCTGCACGAGTAGATTCAGGACACTTGTCAAGAGCGTGTCGAATGTGATCGTCGGCGAGTTCAAAGTCCTTGCGTCGAACCGCCTCTTCAGCCAGCTCGCAGTAATAATGTGCAATCGTGGAGGCGCAGTTTTCGCCCGCCTGAACCTCAAGCTGGCGCGAAATATCGATGGCGGACGTCCACTCGTGCTCAACGCAGTAGATTTCAAGAAGCGCGCGCAAGGCGTCCAAATGTTCGGAGGGGTTGAGCAGAAGCCGACGATAGGTCTCCTCCGCTCGATCGAAGAGACCGGCCGTCATGTAGTCCTCGCCAAGCGCCTTGAGCGCCTTGACGCGATCCTCTTCGGGAATGTCCTCTCGGTTGACGAGATGATTGTGCAGCTTGATGGCTCGCTCGAATTCGCCGCGGCGACGGAAGAGCGTGCCGAGCACGTGATGAAGCTCAATAAGTTCGGGGTCAAGCCGGACGACTTCGATGAAGGGATCAATGGCCTTGTCGGGATGATCGCTCATGAGCATGGCCACCCCGCGCGAATACGCCTCGGGAAGCTGCTTGGAATTCCGTTCGCGTTCGCCCGCATCAAGCCCGCGGGCCCACCAGCCGGCGGCGAAGAGCACGGGAATGATGACCAGATACCAAAGTTCGGAATCCATATAAAGCCTTTTGCCTATCGTTTGACCAGAATCGGAGACATTGTTGCACGCGGCGCATGGTTTGGACAAATCGCCCGCGCGCATCATGAAAAAAAGGCTGCCGGCATTTGCATGCCGCAGCCTTTTTTTGTGTTCCTCCGAGGATCGTTGAACCGGAGTTCTTCGACCCCCGCGGATCAGCTACGTTCAGAATTACTTCTGTTCGAGCTTGGCCTTGAGGAGAGCGCCGAGGTTGGTCGTGCCGGCGGCAGCCGTAGCATCGGCGTTGAGGCGATCGAGAGCGTCACGAGCTTCAGCAGCGTCCTTCGCACGGATGGAGAGCTGGATGGAGCGGTTCTTGCGGTCGATGTTCGTGATGAGAGCTTCGACTTCGTCGCCAGCAGCGAGACGCGTCGTGGCGTCTTCAACGCGGTCGGCGGAGATTTCAGCAGCGCGGAGGTAGCCTTCGACGTCGTTGCCGAGGTCGATGACGGCGCCCTTGGCGTCAACGGACTTCACCGTACCCTTAACGAGCGTGTTCTTGTCGTGGGTGGAAGCGAAGTTGGAGAACGGATCGCCGCCCATCTGCTTGATGCCGAGGGAGATGCGTTCGCGTTCCGTATCGATGGCGAGAACGACAGCTTCGAGTTCGTCACCCTTCTTGTACTTGCGGACGGCTTCTTCACCGGATTCGTTCCAGGAGAGGTCGGAGAGGTGGACGAGACCGTCAATGCCGCCCGGGAGACCGATGAACACACCGAAGTCGGTGATGGACTTGATCTGGCCGGAGACCTTGTCGCCCTTCTTGTGGGACTGAGCGAAGTCTTCCCACGGATTCGGCTTGCACTGCTTCATGCCGAGGGAGATGCGGCGGCGTTCTTCGTCAATGTCGAGAACCATGACTTCGACTTCATCGCCGAGCGTGACAACCTTGCGCGGGTCAACGTTCTTGTTCGTCCAATCCATTTCGGAGACGTGAACGAGACCTTCGATGCCGGCTTCGACTTCAACGAAGGCACCGTAGTCGGTGATGTTCGTGACCTTGCCGAAGAGGCGGGTGCCCTGCGGGTAGCGGCGAGAAATGCCAACCCACGGATCTTCGCCGAGCTGCTTCAGGCCGAGGGAAACGCGGTTCTTGTCCTGGTCGAACTTGAGAACCTTGGCTTCGAGTTCCTGACCAACCTGAACGACTTCGCTCGGGTGGCGGACGCGGCGCCAGGCCAGGTCGGTGATGTGGAGGAGACCGTCGATGCCGCCGAGGTCAACGAAAGCACCGTAGTCGGTGATGTTCTTGACGATGCCCTTGACGATGGCGCCTTCCTTGAGCGTTTCAAGGAGCTTGGCGCGTTCTTCGCCCATGTTGGCTTCAACAACAGCGCGACGGGAAACGACGACGTTGTTGCGCTTGCGATCGAGCTTGATAACCTTGAATTCGAAGGTCTTGCCTTCGTACGGCGTCGTGTCCTTGACCGGACGGGTGTCCACGAGGGAGCCCGGGAGGAAGGCGCGGATGCCGTTGGTCATGACGGTGAGACCGCCCTTGACCTTGCCCGTAACCGTACCGGTGACGAGTTCACCGGATTCGAGAGCCTGTTCGAGGTTCATCCAGGCGGCGAGGCGCTTGGCCTTGTCGCGGCTGAGGATCGTGTCGCCGTAGCCGTTTTCGACGGATTCGATGGCGACGGAGATGAAGTCGCCCGGCTGGACGGTCACTTCACCACGGTCATCCTTGAACTCTTCGATAGGCACATAGGCTTCGCTCTTGAGGCCGGCGTTGACGACGACGAAGTTGTAGTCGACGCGGACGACTTCAGCGGTGATGACTTCACCCTGACGCATTTCCTGGTGAGCGAGGCTTTCGGCAAAAAGCTCAGCGAAGGATTCGGGCTTGTTGGTTTCGATGGTCATTGTTTGAAATAAAAATACACACCCGCGGCTGGGAGCCTTGGGCGGAGTTGATAAAAAGGCAAACCGCTCGAAGGCGGCCTGCTGGAAAAAAGTGAGCGTTTATTTTACGACAACTTTTTGGTTTCGTTCCACCACTCGAGGACTTTTTTTACGACTTCATCGATACCCATGTCGGAGGTATCAAGAATTCGTGCGTCCTCGGCCGGCTTGAGCGGCGCAGTGGCTCTCTGGCTGTCGCGGCGATCGCGCTCCTCAAGATCTGCGGTGAGCGCCGCGAGATCAGCCGTTTCGCCGCGACCAAGAAGCTGGCGGTATCTGCGTTCGGCACGCACTCTGGCCGTTGCAGTCATGAAAATCTTGAGCGGAGCGTCGGGAAACACCACCGTGCCCATGTCGCGGCCGTCCGCCACAAGGCCCGGCAGACGGGCGGCATTCTTCTGCAGTTCAAAAAGTGCGGCACGAACGCCCGGCACCACGGCCACTCGGCTCGTGGCCGCGCTCACTTCCTCGGCGCGGATGGCGGTTGTCACGTCGCGTCCGTCAAGCATGATGCGGCCGCCTTCGAAAACGGGCGCGAGCTTTTCTGCGGCGGCCGTGAGAGCGTCCGCATCATCAAGATTGATTCCCTTCGAAAGGGCGTTGAGCGTCGCGATGCGGTAGAGCGCGCCGCTGTCAAGATAGTGGAAGCCGAGCGCATCGGCGACACGGGCCGCAATCGTGCCCTTGCCGCTGGCGGCCGGACCGTCAAGCGTAATAACCGGAATGCTGTCTGTCATGAAATCTCTCATCTGTTGCCGCACCGCACGGGATAAAACGTGCGGATTGAAGGCATCAGTCTACAACAGGGTAGGATCCGAGGAGGCGCCACTGCTCGGCGCGGGCCTTCATGATCTGGAGCGCATCGCGAACAGCGGGAGTTTCAATCGCCCCCTCCACATCTATGAAGAAGTTGTAGTCCCAGAAGCCATTGCGGGCGGGACGGCTCTCAATGCGAACCATCTGCACGCCATTCTCAGCCAGCGGAACCATCATTCGGTAAAGCGACCCCGGCACATTCGGCACAGAAAAGACAATGCTCGTCTTGAAGGGCCTTTCTCCGACAAGCAGCCTCTCCGGCTCTCGCGCCATCACAAGAAACCGCGTGCGATTTCCCTCGCCGTCCTGAATGCTCTCAGCAGCAACGCGAAGTCCATAAATATCGGCAGCCACGATTGCCGCAATGCCGGCGGCGCCCCGCTCAAGCGAGGCGCGGCGCGCGCCTTCGGCATTGGATGACACGGGAATCCGCTCGGCGTCGGGCACATGCCGCGACAGCCAGCCGCGGCACTGCGCAAGCGCCTGAGCATGCGCATAAACCCTTTTGACGCCTGCCAAACTTTTCTCAAGAGTCAGGAGATTGTGAACAACCGGCACCGAAACTTCGCCAACGATGACAAGCCGGCGCTCAAGCAGAAGATCCAGCGCATGGGTAACCGTGCCGTTGGTGTTGTTCTCGATTGCAATAACGCCGTAGCGAACCTCTCCGCTGTCGACTGCGTCAAGAACGGCATCGAAGTCCGGCTCCGCAACCGCCTTGACGTCAGATCCGAAAAAGGCTCTTACCGCCTGCTCGGAAAAAGTGCCGGCAGGCCCCAGAAAGGCAACCGCCCCGTCAGTGAAGCTTGCCATGGCGTCCGGCGAAGTCGCGCATGAATTCGGTGAGCTTCACCACGCCTTCCATCGGCATCACATTGTAGAGCGATGCACGGAGGCCGCCCACGGAGCGATGGCCGGCAAGATTCGTCATGCCGGCGGCCTCAGCTTCCTGCACAAAGAGCGGCGTGAGCTCCTCGTCGGCAAGAGTGAAGACGACGTTCATGCGGCTGCGAGCCTCTGGAGCAATACGGCTGATATAGAAGTCGCCCATGCTGTCGATGGCGTCGTAGAGAAGACTGGAACGCTCCTTGGCTCGACGGTCCATTTCGACAACGCCGCCCTGCTCTTCAACCCAGCGGGCCATCAGCATGGCGGTATAGAACTGCAGCACCGGCGGCGTATTCTGAAGGCTGTTGTTCTTCGCATAGACGCTCCAGTCAAGCATCTGCGGAACAGTTTCCGCAGCACAGCCGAGCTGGTCGCGGCGAACGATCACGCAGGCAAGGCCGGCGGTGCCGAAGTTTTTCTGAACGCCGGCCCAGATCGCCGCATAGCGGGTCCAGTCGATCGGACGGCTCATGAAGTTGCTCGACATGTCGGACACAAAGAGAGCGTCATTATCGTCAACCATGGGAAGGCCGGTGAATTCGGTTCCGTCTACCGTCTCGTTGTCGCAGAAGTAAACATATTCAACGTCGCCCGGCACATGAATGACGTTCGTCGGGAGCTCGCGATTGTTGCCGGCCCAAAGCGTCGTTTCGCGGGAAACGCGTCGGCATTCCTCGCTCGCCATGCGAGACCAGGTGCCCGTCACGACATAGCCGCCTCGACAGCCCTGAGTGACCAGATTGAGCGGAACCATCGCAAACTGGGTCTTGCCTCCGCCCGGGCAGAAGAAGATTTCAAATTCGTCCGGCACGGCCAGAAGCGACTTCACACGGCTCTTGAGCTCAAGAAGAATTGCCTCAAAGGCCGGCTTGCGATGCATCATTTCAAGGATGGAGTAGCCGTGGCCCTCGTAGTCGATGACCGCCTCGGAAATGTTTTTGAGAACAGATTCCGGCAGCATGCTCGGACCGGCTGCGAAATTAAAGGGACGCCCCATAACTATCTCCAAGCTAAATAAAGACATACAAACAATAAAAAAAGGATGCGCCGCATTTTTGCAGCGCATCCTTTTATCTTAAGCGATCCCGCAGGCACTTGCCGACGGCAGAATCAAGCATCACTTTTGATCCTGATCATCTCCGTCCAAATCGTCAGCAGCATCGGCCTCGGATTCCAAAGCCTCGCTTTCGTCATCGACCGGATCCTCGTCAACCTGCAGATCCTCGTCGGAAACCTCGATGTTGAGCTTTTCGAGCTCGTCATCGCTGCTCTTGACCTCAACACGGCGAACCGAAGCAAGCGTATCGTCTCCCGGATTGATGAGACGCACGCCCATGGCGGCGCGGTTCACGATACTGACATCGCCCGCACTCGTGCGAACAACCTTGCCGCCCGTCGTGAGCATCATGATTTCGTCGTCGGGATCGGTTAGAACGGCGGAGACCATGCGCCCGTTTCGCGTCTTCGTGGAGATGGCGATCACGCCGCGGATGCCTCTGCTCTTGCGAGGATATTCTCCGACGGGAGTGCGCTTCCCGTAGCCGTGTTCGGTTGCCGCCAGAACAAACTTCTCCTCATCGCTCGTGACGATCAGGGAGATCACGGACTGGCCCTCATCAAGGCGCATGCCTCGTACGCCGTGAGCCTGACGGCCCATCGGACGGAGAACGCTTTCCGAGAAACGGACGCACTTGCCGGCGTCGCTGAAGAGCATGACATCTTCACCGCCATCGGAAACAGCCACACCGACAAGCATTTCACCCTCTTCAAGCGTCGTCGCGATGATGCCTTTGAGTCGAGCATTCTTGAAGGCCGAAAGCGGCGTCTTCTTGATCGTGCCGCGATTCGTAGCCATCACGATGTAGTGCTCGTCGTCAAAACCCTGAATCGGCAGCATGAAGGAGATCTGTTCTTCCTCCTCAAGCGGAAGCAGGTTGACGATCGGGCGGCCGCGCGTATTGGACTTGCCTTCAGGCAGCTCAAAGACGTCGATCGGATAAACGCGCCCCGCAGTGGAGAAGCACATGATCACATCATGCGTATTGGCGATAAAGAGCTCTGCGACCTCGTCGTCCTTCGTCATCTCCTGAACCTTTCGGCCCTTGCCGCCGCGCGTCTGCGCGTCGTAGTCGGCAAGATCCTGGCTCTTGATGTAGCCGCCGCGCGAGAGCGTGACAACCATGTCGCGGCGCGGAATGAGATCGCGCTTGTTGAAATTCGGATCGCCCATGAGGTCGATCGTCGAGCGGCGTTCGTCGCCGTACTCTTCGCGAATGTGCTCGAGCTCTTCACCGATGATCGCATTGACGCGTTCGGGACGGGCAAGAATGTCAAGGCAATCGGAAATATTTGCCATCATCGCGGCGTAGTCGGCGCGAACCTTGTCCTGCTCGAGTCCGGTCAGTCTGCGCAGGCTCATTGCGAGAATGTTGTCGATCTGGGCGCGGGTCAGATAGTAGAGCCCGTCGGACTGGATGCCGCGGGCGGGATCCATGTCCGCAGGATAGTAGCGGTGCATGTCCTCGACGCTGCGGCTCGCAAGTTCCTGAGCCATGGCCGTGGGCCAGCCGCGGCCGTACAGCTCTTCGGCGGCTTCAGCCGGCGTCTTGGCATTGCGGATGATGCGAATGAATTCGTCCAGATTCGAGAGCGCAACGGTCTGACCTTCGAGCAAATGCCCCTGAGCGCGATACTTGCCCAGACGGAAGACCGTGCGGCGCGTCACCACTTCGCGGCGGTGAGACAGGAAATGCACGATCATCTGCTGCAGATTGAGCAATGTCGGCTGGCCGTCCACGAGGGCAACCATGTTCATCCCGAAGCTCTCCTGCATCTGCGTCATCTTGAAGAGGTTGTTGAGAACAACCTCAGGCATGGCACCTTGCTTGAGATCGATGCAGATGCGGATGTCCTTCGAGGACTCGTCGCGCATTTCAGCGATGCCCTCGATCTTCTTGTCACGCATGAGTTCGTGCATCTTCTCGTACATGACGCGCTTGTTGACCATGTACGGGATCTCGTCAACGACAATGCGCACGCGGTCTCGTCCGAAATCTTCCAGATGCGTACGGGCGCGCATGATAACGCGGCCGCGCCCAGTGCGATAACCCTGATGAACGTCGGAGATGCCGAAAATGATGCCGCCGGTCGGAAAGTCCGGAGCCGGCATCAGACGAATAAGATCCTCAATCGAACATTCCGGATTGCGAAGCTGGTGCAGACAGGCGTCAACCGTCTCATTCAGATTGTGAGGCGGGATGTTGGTGGCCATGCCCACGGCGATGCCGGAGGAGCCGTTGATCAGAAGCTGCGGCAGGCGCGTCGGCAGGACGACCGGCTCCTTTTCTGAATTGTCGAAGTTCGGAACAAAGTCGACAGTGTCCTCGTTGATGTCGGCAAGCATCTCGCCGGCGATCTTCTCAAGGCGCACTTCCGTATAACGCATGGCAGCGGGGCTGTCGCCGTCGATCGAACCGAAATTGCCCTGGCCGTAAACAAGCGGATAGCGCAGGGAGAAAGGCTGAGCCATTCGAACGATCGTCATGTATGCGGCGGAGTCACCATGCGGGTGGTACTTACCGAGCACTTCACCCACAACGCGCGCAGCCTTCTTGGTCGGGTTGTTGTGAGTGTTCTTGATCTCGTTCATGGCATGAAGCACGCGGCGATGCACCGGCTTCAAGCCGTCGCGCACATCGGGAAGCGCGCGGCCGACGATCACGCTCATGGCGTAGTCGAGATAGGAGCGCTTCATTTCCGATTCAAGCGAAATCGGAAGGAGCTCATGTGCGACGCTCAAGGCGGATCCCTGAAGCGGAGCATCGTCTTCCGCATTCTCTGCGGCTTCCGTGCCCTGCACCTGCGGCTCTTCCTTATTGTCTTTTTCGTCCATGCCGTTCATTCCTCTGGGTAAAGCCGTGCTACTCGTCTCGGACAAGGCCGGCCAACTCTTCTAAAGCTGTGACCGATGCGCCAAGGGTTTCGAAACCCCGTCGCGACGACCGTTCTGCAGCCGCCCTTTCCTGTGCGCCCACATCGATCTAAACAATCTATTTTAGCAGTTATTGTTCCGATTAAACCCGAATACAATTGACTGAGGTTCGGCCCGGCGACGGAGCTTTCCACTTGTCCAAACCCCGTCACGCCGTGCCTTTTTTGAGTCTTCACGCACGAGGTTGCGCATGACTGCCGACATGCTCATCGAGGCCCGCTGGGTCATTCCCGTCATTCCCCGGAACACCGTTCTGGAACACCACACGGTCGTCGTCTCCGAAGGACGCATCACTGACATTCTTCCGACCGAAGCCGCACGCAAGCGTTATGAAGGTCTCGAAGCCATAACGACGCGCCTTCCCGGCAGCGTTCTCATGCCCGGGCTGGTCAACCTTCATACTCACGCCGCCATGAACCTGCTTCGGGGAAAGGGAGCGGACCTTCCCCTCATGGACTGGCTCACGCAGGAAATATGGCCCGCAGAAGGCCGCCTCATGAGCGCCGAATTCGTTCACGACGGAAGCCTGCTAGCCGGTCTTGAAATGGCGCGCGCCGGCGTCACCTGCTGCTCGGATCTCTACTTCTTCGCCGACGCAGCGGCCGAAGGTCTTCGAGAAGCCGGTCTTCGCTGTGCCACATCCGGCTTCGTCATCGGCTTTCCCTCCGCTTGGGCCGCAAGCGATGACGAATACTTCAAAAAATGCGAGGCACTCATAGAACGCTACTCAAAGGATCCGTTCGTACACGTGACCATCGGCCCTCACGCTCCCTATACGGTAAGCGACGCTTCACTCGCACGCTGCGCCGAACTGAGCGAACGGCATGACCTGCCCGTGCACATTCACGTCAACGAAACCGCCGGCGAAGTGGAAAACTCCCTCAAGGAATACGGCGAGCGCCCCGTCGCACGTCTCGCACGTCTGGGGCTTGTCAACGAACGCCTCATTTCCGTTCACAGCGTCCACACAAACGATGACGACATCCGCATGCTTGCCGATGCACGCGCATCCGTCTGCCATTGCCCGTCATCCAACCTCAAGCTGGCCTCAGGCTTCGCCCCCGTTGCCAAGATGATGAGGGCCGGCATCAATCTCGGCATCGGCACCGACGGCGCCGCCAGCAACGACAAGCTTGACATGTTGAGCGAAACCCGTCTGGCCGCCATGCTCGCCAAGGCCGTCGACGGCAGCACCACCTGCGCGAAGGTCTTCGACATGCTAGAGGCCGCGACGCTCGGCGGTGCCAGAGCGCTGCACTGGGACAACGAAATCGGCTCTCTGGAGCTCAACAAGTCCGCCGACATCATCGCCGTCGATCTGTCTCGTGTTGAAACCGGCCCTGTGACGGACCCCGCCGCGCAGCTTCTCTATTCGGCCGGACGCGAAAACATCATCCGCACCTGGGTCGCCGGCCGACTCATTTCTGGCGAGCCGGAAACCGATATCAAACGCAATGCCGGCGCCGGAACCGTGATGGACAAATGGAGGAGCCGCCTTTAAATGCAATTAGACCCTGTCGGTGGAAATTGATGCAAAAATCTGACAAAATAAACTTAGTTATTTAGTCTTTTGGTTCTGCGGGATAGCAAAAAACGTCCTTTCGTGGCGTGATCGGTGTATTCTGTGCGAGCTAACGGGCTAGACATCAGGGTGATCTGTTTGTAGCCGGCCTCATGTTGGTGACAAATCGTCCATCCCGTTTAAGCTTCCTGAATTTTTTGAGGATAACAACAATGAAGACTTCTCTGAAGATTGGCGGCCTCGTTGCCGCTATGATGCTGGCGGTGTCGGGCGCTTCCTTCGCTGCCGACCAGGTCAGCCCCTATGTCCACTCTTCCGACGGCCAGATCGTCAAGAGCGGCTACGGCCTCTGCTGGCGCACCAGCTTCTGGACGCCCGCTCTCGCTGAAGCCAGCGGTGAAGGCTGCCAGTGCGACGCCGACGTTCTTCCGGCTGAAGCTTGCCAGCCGAAGCAGGCTGTCGCTCCGGTTGCTCCCGCCGCTGAAAAGGTGACGTTCTCCGCCGACATGCTCTTCAACTTCGACAAGGCCACCCTCAAGGATGAAGGCAAGGCCGTTCTCGACGACCTCGTCTCCCGCCTCGCCGGCGTTGACGTTGAAGTCATTCTTTCCACCGGCTATGCCGACCGTCTCGGCAAGGAAGCCTACAACGAAAAGCTTTCCGCCGCCCGTGCTGAATCCGTCAAGGCCTACCTCGTCTCCAAGGGCGTGGACGCCAACCTGATCCAGACCGAAGGCCGCGGTGAAGCCGATCCGGTTGTTGACTGCCCGAACCCCTCCGCCAAGGGCCAGGTCAAGAACTTCCGCGAACTCGTCCAGTGCCTCGCTCCGAACCGCCGCGCCGTGGTTGAAGTCGTCGGTACGCGTCAGTAATTTCTGACTCAAGTTCCGTGAGGGCGAGTTTTCAAGCCGCCCTCGTCAAGCCCTCGAATGCAAAACATTCGAGGGCTTTGTTTATCTGTCCGTCTCCCGCTCGCTCATGACCATCCGCCTTTTTCTATTCGACCTTGACGGCACTCTCGTCGACACGGCCCCCGATCTGGCCCTTGCCGTCAACATGGTTCGCACCGCACGCAGCATTCCTCCCCTTTCCGAAGAAGACCTTCGCCCCTACGCCAGCAAGGGAGCGCCAGGCCTTCTGGGAAAGGCCATGGGCATCGACCGAAACGATTCCGATTTTCCGTCCCTCCGGAAAGAATTTCTAGACAATTACGCAGCGCACATGACGGATCGCTCTCGGCCATTCGTCGGAATCGAAGCCATGCTCGACGCTCTTCGCACCGCGGGCATCCGCACGGGCGTCGTCACCAACAAAGTCGAGCATCTGGCGATTCGCCTGACCGGAGACCTGGGACTCGACAAGAAGCTCGACATCGTGCTTGGAAGCGACTCCCCGGGATGTGCGATGAAACCCGCGCCTGATTCGCTTCTCACCGCCGCACGACTGCTGGACATTCCGGTTACCGACATCCTATACGCAGGCGACGACCCAAGAGACGTCGCAGCCGCTCATGCAGCGGACATGCCCTGCGCAGCCTGCGCCTGGGGCTATGCACTTACGCCTCCCGAAACATGGAATGCAGATTTTGTTGCACAAACGCCGGCAGACATCTTCTCCTGGACCATGCAGCTCAACGGGCTTGCGGTATAATGATCATTCTTCATACAGGGGGCGCCTTGGCTTCGACGGGGACGCGGACGCTGTATGGGGCATGTCGAGGTGCAGTCACCTCGTAAATCCGCTGCAAAAAATTAAACGCCAACAACAAGCGTTTCGCTCTCGCTGCTTAATGCGAGATGCTGCACCGGTTTGTCTCTGGGCCGGGTCGAGCAATCGACAGCAGTATCATTTGACAGAGTCTAGGATGTGCGAGCGTCGCCGACGCGCTTCCGAAATCAAGGTGACTGGCTGGATGTCGGCCCGCCGCTTGGCAGGGCATCCGGTGAGATTCAAATCTTGCGGCTAAGCATGTAGACCCAACAGAAAAAGGTTTCCGGACGCGGGTTCAACTCCCGCCGCCTCCACCATATTTCAGGCCTCGGACGATCCATGATCGTTCGGGGCCTTTTCACATCCGCACATTTCGTCAGAAACAAAGTGTCGAAATATCGTGCAATCTCCCGAGCGGCCTCAGGCAGAGCGTTTGACGCCTCATTGCATCACCAATCAGATTCAGTCCTCCGAGACAGGCACCTATAATGTAGGAATAAGGTTGCCAATTCTAGGAGGGTAGGACATGGCCAACATTTTCAAGATCACGGCAGGCGCCGCCATTGTCGCCACCGCTCTTTACGCGGCCGCTGGCTATATCGCAGTTCCGACGATCGTCAAATCGTCGCTCGATTCATTCGGCAAGCAACTCGGACGAAGCGTCACGGTCAGCAAGGTCGCCTTCAATCCCTGGACCTGGGAATTCACTCTCGAGGGACTCAAGGTCGCCGGCAAAAACAACAATCCTCCCCTTCTCTCGCTCGACAGACTCTTTGTCAATGCATCTGCAAGGACACTGGTTGAGTTTGCCCCGATCATTGATGAAGTGACCGTCGACGGACTCAACTCCGTCGTCGCGCTTGACGACGAGGACATCCGAAAGCTTGTGAACGGCACCAGCGATTCCTCCTCCAGCACCACCAAAGAACAGAAAACCGCCGGCAGCGGCAATCTTCCCTCCTTTGCCGTCTACAACATCAGCGTCAAGAACTCCTCCCTGCAGGTTCTCGATCGAGCGCGCGCGATCGACCAGTCCATCACAGAATTCAACCTTGAGCTGCCCTTCGTGAGCACGCTTGCAAACTCCAAGAGCAGCCTCGTAACGCCGTCGCTTTCCATGAAGCTCAACGGCACCCCGATCTACGCCACAGGCAGCACCCAGCCTTTCGGCTCCACACTCTCCGCACGCCTCAATCTGAAGGTCTCCAATCTTGATCTCGCTCCCGTCTTCAAGCTTGTGCCCGCTCTCAACACGCCGACTCTTACGCTTGAGAACGGCAGGCTCTCCACCGAGGTCAACGTTGTCTTCCGCAACGCCACCGGCGGCAACCCCGGCAAGATGCTCGTCTCCGGCTCAATGAGCGTTAGCGACCTTTCAGCCGTACAACAGATCAGCAATCGCGTTCAGCCGCTTGCCTCCTTCAAAAAGGCGAGCCTTCAGCTCACCGAACTTGATCTTCTTGATCATCAAGCCCACGTAGGCAGCATCGTCATTCAGGATCCCAAGGTCAACGTCGTCAATTCCGCCTCAGGCCTCAACGTTGAGCAGACCGCCAGCGGCTTCTCCTCCGGCAGTGATGCCGCATCCGCCCCTGCAAGCAGTTCGGGCTCCGACTGGCACTGGCAGGTCGACTCCTTCCAGATCCGCAACGGAAGCGCCTCCTGGAACGACACGACCGTCAAGCCCGCCGCCAAGATCAGCGCCACGGCCTTCAACGCCAAGATCACAGGTCTTACGAGCGCAAATAATGCCAAACCAGCCCGAGTCGAAGCCGGCGTCAACGTTCTTGGAGGCTCGCTTTCGCTTTCCGCCGACATTGTTCCGATGCCGCTCGCCGTCGACGCCACGCTCAAAGCCAGCGGACTTCAAGCCGCTCATCTGGCAACCTACATCAGGAACGCCACCGGTTTTGATGCCTCCGGCGCTACGAGCCTAAGTCTGAAGACTTCCGTCAATGGCAGCGACATCAAGGCCAGCGGCAGCGCATCGCTTGCAAATCTCCAGCTCAAGCAAGGCAAGTCGACGCTTGCTTCGGCCAAGAATGCCTCCATCAAGATCGGCACCTTCGACCTATCGAAACAGTCCGTCACTGTTGACAGCATTCTGCTCGACACAGCCGTCATCAATGCAGTCAAGACAAGCGACGGTCTCAATCTAGCCCCTGCTTCCGACAAGTCCGGCCAAAAGACCGCTCAAAAGACGGAAGACAAGCCTGCAGGCAAAAAGACTGAAAAGCCCTGGCAATGGAAGGTCGCCTCCGCTGAAGTGAAGAACTCCAAGCTCAACTTCCGCGACACGAGCGTAAAACCCGCCGCCGCCCTCACAGTCTCAAACATCAATGCCTCGGCAAAGGACCTCTCTTCGGCCGAAGGAGCCAAGAGCACCGTTAAGTTCTCTGCCAACACGGCTGAAGGCGCGATGGCCGCAAACGGCACGATGGTTCTCTCGCCCATGACTGCCGATATTTCGACGACGATTTCGACCATCAACATGAAGACGCTCTCCCCCATCATGATGGCCTATGCCGGCATCGGCGCTCAAAGCGGAACGTTGGACAGCAAGGGCAAGTTTGGGCTTGAAACCGTGAAGGACAAGCAGATTGCCAGTTGGACCGGCGACATCAGCATGGTGACGTTCAACATGCTCAACACCAAAGGCCGTTCCCTCATGACCTGGAACAATGCCGCTCTCACCGGCCTCGAAGTGAAGACGACGGATCCGATCACCCTTCGCGTCACCCAGGCCGAGATCGATCAGCCGGGCACTCAGCAAACCAAAGCGATTCGCCAGCTCTCCGGTCTGGCAAGCGCGCTCACTGGCAAGGACAAGTACGCCAAGAAGGCTGAAAAGTACCTTGGCGGAAGCATCATTCTCCACGACGTACGCTACGAGAACGGCCAGTTCTCCGCGAACGGCGTTGACGGAAACGCTGTTGCCGCCGCACTCCTGGCCAAATTGTCGAGCGCCATGAGCCCCAAACTTCAATAACCATTTGCCAAAGCGAAAAAGCCCGCAGACAACTTTGATCTGCGGGCTTCCCTTTGGAGTTTTTTTCGATAAATAAAAAAAGGATCCGTACAATTCGTACAGGTCCTTTTTCTTGAATTCTTGTGGTGCCGGAGAAGAGATTCGAACTCCC
This sequence comes from bacterium, assembly GCA_037424205.1. Classification (GTDB taxonomy): domain Bacteria; phylum Pseudomonadota; class Gammaproteobacteria; order Burkholderiales; family Burkholderiaceae_F; genus Sutterella. Next base: position 18,306 of record JAXZEJ010000372.1, read on the forward strand.
GACCTTCGCATTACGAATGCGCTGCTCTACCAGCTGAGCTACACCGGCCACCATCTGTCAGTCGTTCGGAACAAGTCGCGTTCAACTGAGGATTTGAATTATGAGCAAGAAATGGATCTTTTGCAAGAGTAAGTTACATTTAGTTACATCTACAATTCCATCAGCCCTTTCCGACTGCAATTGCAAACGACTCAATGCAGGAAGCGGCTCGGCGCCATGGGCTAAAATTATTCTTTTGGCTTCACGGCACTGAAGGACCGACATGGCATCTCTTTCTTTTCAAGCGTCTCTTCCTCATCCTGACGACACCGACCGACTCGGCGCGCGCCTGGCCGACGCCGTCTCGCAAGAGAGCGCCGCAGTTGCAGAACGCGGTCTTGCCGTGCGTCTCGAAGGCAACCTCGGCGCAGGCAAAACTTCGCTCGTTCGCGCCATGCTCCGCCGCCTCGGCTTTTCCGGTCCCGTAAAGAGCCCCACCTTTTCGCTCGTCGAGACCTATTCGGTCTCCGGACTCACGCTGAACCACTTCGACTTCTATCGTTTTGAAGAACCCGAAGAATTCGAAGACGCAGGTTTTCGCGACCTGTTCGGTCCGGGGTTCATTTCCGCGACCGAATGGACTGAGAAGGCCGCCCCCTACGTGCCCGATGCCGACCTTGTTATCGAGCTTGAACAGGAAGGCCTCGGTCGCCGCGCCGTCATCAAGGCCCGTTCCGCTCTGGGGGATGCCGTCATTTCCCGCTTGCTCTGCGGAGCTCTCGCATGATTGACCGCCGTCGTCTCGTGCTCGGCTCCGCGAGTACGCTCATGCTCAGTCTTGCGCCCTGGCAGATTGCCCGAGGCGCACGCATGGTCGACGTTCGCATGTGGCCGGCTGAGGAATACACCCGAGTCACGCTCGAGTACGACACGCCGCTCAACTTCAAGTATTTCTTCGTTCGCTCGTCGAAGCCCCTGCGCCTCGTTGTCGACATCAAGGGACTCGAGCTCACAACCGCACTTCAGAAGCAGATTGCCGCGGTCAAGCCTGACGATCCGTACATTGCCGCCATGCGCATCGGGCAGTTTCAGCCCGACACGGTTCGTCTCGTCATGGACCTCAAGACCGACGTCAAGCCGGAAGTCTTTCAGCTCAAGCCTTTCGCCAACTACAAGTACCGCCTCGTCTTCGACATCTACCCGGCTCATCCCACCGACGAGATCAGCCGTCTGCTCAACGGCCAGGAAGACGGCAGCAGTTCAGAAAAGGATCCGCTCGGCTCCCTTCTTGCCGGCCTTGACCGGGGAAAAAGCGATTCAGCACTCAAGTCACCTCTTGAAGCCCCAAAATCCCCAGAGCCCGCCACTGCCCCCAAGCCCTCGAAGTCCGGCAAAACTTCAAAGCCCGCCAAGCCCAAGCTCATCGTTGTAGTCGACCCTGGCCACGGCGGCGAAGACCCGGGCGCAATCGGCCGCGGACGCAATCGTGAAAAGACCGTCGTGCTTCAAATCGCCAAGCGGCTTGCCGCCCTCATCAACAGCGATCCGAACATGAAGGCCATCATGACCCGCAATACAGACCACTTTGTGAGTCTCGGCGGCCGCGTGGCCATCGCCAGACGCGCCAAAGCGCACCTGCTCGTCAGCGTTCATGCAGACGCCTGGATCAAGGCCTCGGCCAGAGGATCCAGCGTCTTCTGTCTTTCCGAGCGCGGCGCAACCTCGGCAGCCGCACGCTGGCTTGCCAAGAATCAAAACGAGTCGGACTTGATCGGCGGCGTCAACATTGCAAGCGTCGACAAACAGGTCGCCAGCGTTCTCGTCGACATGACCTCCAACTGGACCATCAATTACAGTCTCGGGCTCGGCGCTTGCGTTTTAAACGAAATGAAGGGCGTCAACAGGCTGCACAAGCAGCAGGTCGAACAGGCCGGCTTTGCGGTTCTCAAGGGTCAGGGCATTCCGTCCATCCTGGTTGAAACAGCCTTCATTTCGAATCCGACCGAAGAGAAGCTTCTCATCAACTCGAAGCATCAGCAGAAGATTGCCCAGGCCATCTACAACGGCATACGCAAGCAGGTGGCCTCGAACCCCTCCCTGCTCACCGGCTGACTTACAGCCCGTTTTTGCCCCCTCTCTGTCCAAAGACGGGAAAATCCTCTTTCGCTTAACGCATTGTCCATATACAATGCATCAGATCAGTTTCGGGCGGTCCGATAAGGTTCATCAGGCCTGACGCCGCCCCGTTTGTTTTCCCATTCCTCAGATTCGGAGTTCATCGCCATGGCACTCGTCTCCATGCGTCAGTTGCTCGATCACGCCGCCGAATACGGCTACGGCGTTCCTGCTTTCAATGTCAACAACCTCGAACAGGTTCAGGCCATCATGGCCGCCGCGAGCGAAGTCGGCGCTCCCGTGATCATGCAGGCCTCTGCCGGCGCCCGCAAGTATGCCGGCGAGCACTTCCTTCGTCATCTGATCTCTGCCGCCGTCGAAGCCTATCCGGACATCCCCGTCTGCATGCATCAGGACCACGGCCAGAGCCCGTCCGTCTGCCAGGGCGCCATTCGCATGGGCTTCACGTCCGTCATGATGGACGGCTCCCTCATGGCCGACGGCAAGACGATCGCCACCTACGACTACAATGTCGACGTCACCCGCCGCGTCGTTGAGATGTCCCACTGCATCGGCGTTTCCGTTGAAGGCGAACTCGGCTGCCTCGGCTCTCTCGAAACGATGAAGGGCGACAAGGAAGACGGCCACGGCACCGACGCCGTCATGACGCGCGAACAGCTCCTCACGGACCCGGATCAGGCCGCCGAATTCGTCAAGGCCACGCAGCTCGACGCCCTTGCAATCGCCATCGGCACGTCCCACGGCGCCTATAAGTTCACGCGCAAGCCCACCGGCGAAACGCTTTCCATCCAGCGTGTCAAGGAAATTCACGAACGCCTGCCGAACACTCATCTCGTGATGCACGGCTCCTCCTCCGTTCCGCAGGAATACCTCGCCACGATCCGCGAATTTGGCGGCGAAATGCGCGAAACCTACGGCGTTCCCGTTGAAGAAATTCAGGAAGCCATCAAGCACGGCGTTCGCAAGGTCAACATTGACACGGACATCCGTCTTGCCATGACGGCCGCCACTCGCCAGTACCTCTTCGAGAACCCCTCCAAGTTCGACCCGCGTGACTTCCTCAAGGTTGCCCGCAAGGCCGCTACGGACCTCTGCAAGAAGCGCTACCTGCAGTTCGGCTGCGAAGGCATGGCCTCCCGCATCAAGCCGCTTCCGCTTGACGTCGTTGCCGCCCGCTACGCCGACGGCACTCTTCGCCAGAACGTTCTCTAAATGAGAAGCCGCCTTATCGGCTGATCCACACTGTGCCCGCCCGACACCGCGTTCGGGCGGGCTCATTTTTTACTTCACCATGACCACACCCATTCCTGAAGACATGGATGCCTCCGGCCTCAAGGGAAAAAAAGGCCTGCGCCGCCTCATCAATGCCACGGGCTACTCCATGAAGGGCCTCAAGGCCGCCTACCAGAACGAAGCCGCCTTCCGAGAGGAGGTGCTTCTAGCCTGCGTGCTTGTTCCGGCAGCGCTTCTTCTCCGGCTTCCGGCTGTTGAAACGGTGCTCCTTATCGGTTCCGTCCTGCTTCTGATGCTCGTAGAAATCCTCAATTCCGCCGTTGAGGCAGTGGTTGACCGCATCGGACCGGAAATTCACCCGCTGAGCGGCCGCGCCAAAGATCTTGGCAGCGCAGCCGTCTTCATCGCAATGGGCATTCTCGGCATGACATGGATTCTGATTGCCGGCCCCGCCATCTGGGCGCTTTTCTCTGCGTGATCAACCATTGCCGTTTCTCATATCCACCTAGCCAAATTTACTAGGCCAAACGAATAGTCTCCTTGGGAACGGCATTACAATGACGGCACACCATTTCAGTTAACCATCTCTCAAAGGGAGATTTCAACATGGCTGGTCTTTCCCAGATCAACATCCCATCCTTGAAGAAGCTCTATTCTGGCAAGGTGCGTGATACGTTCGCCGTCGGCGATGACAAGCTGCTCATCGTCGCCAGCGACCGCATTTCCGCATTCGACGTCATTTTGGGCGACCCGATTCCGGGCAAGGGCAAGGTGCTTACTTCGCTCACCGACTTCTGGTTCAAGGAACTCGAAGGCGTCTGTCCGAACCATTTGACCGGTGTCGACCCTGAATCCGTCGTCAAGCCGGAAGAGGTTCCCATGGTCAAGGGCCGCTCCTGCGTCGCAATGCGTCTCAAGCCTATTCTGATCGAATGCGTCGCCCGCGGCTACCTCATCGGCGGCGGCTGGAAGGACTACTGCGCCACGGGCTGCGTCTGCGGCATCAAGCTTCCCGAAGGCCTCAAGATGGGCCAGAAGCTTCCCGAACCGATCTTCACGCCGGCAGCCAAGGCTGAAGTCGGCACGCACGACGAAAACGTCTCCTTCGAACGCGTCGTCGAACTCTACGGTCAGGAAATTGCCGAAAAGATCCGCAGCTACACGCTCGAGCTTTATCGCCGCGCCTCCGAATACGCCGCCACGAAGGGCATCATCATTGCCGACACCAAGTTCGAATTCGGCATTGACGACGAAGGCACCGTTCGTCTGATGGACGAAGTCTGCACGCCGGACTCCAGCCGCTTCTGGCCGGCCGACCAGTACACTGTCGGCGTTTCGCCCCCGAGCTATGACAAGCAGTTCATCCGCGACTGGCTTGAAGCCCAGCCCTGGGACAAGACCCCGCCCGCTCCGAAGATTCCGGACGAAGTCATCGAAAAGACTTCCGACAAGTATCGCGAAGCCCTGCGCCGCCTTGCCGAAACGGACATTGAACCGTAATTCGCATCTGAACTGATGCCTCCGAAAGGACCGACAGTCTTCATGCCTGCCGGTCCTTTCTTGTCTATACTCATAGGTTCTAAGGAACGAGAGGAAAGCACGGCTTTCCTGTCGTTCTTTTCAATTTTTAATTTTTAGTTTTTACTGCGAGGTTTTCCAATGACTGACGCCGTCAAGCCGATCGTCGGCATCGTAATGGGCAGCAATTCCGACTGGGAAGTGATGAAGAATGCCGCTGAAATGCTCAAGGCCTTCGACATTCCGTTCGAAGCCCGAGTCGTAAGCGCTCACCGCATGCCCGACGAAATGTTCGAATACGCCGAAACCGCTCGTGACCGCGGCATTCGCATCATCATCGCCGGCGCCGGCGGCGCCGCCCACCTTCCCGGCATGATTGCCGCCAAGTGCACGCTGCCCGTCTGCGGCGTTCCGGTTCCGTCCAAGTATCTCCGCGGCCAGGACAGCCTCTACTCCATCGTTCAGATGCCCAAGGGCGTTCCCGTCGCCACGTTTGCCATCGGCGAAGCCGGTGCCGCCAACGCCGCACTCTACGCTGCTCAGATTCTCTCCGTCACGGATGCCGGCCTCGCACAGAAGCTCGCCGACTTCCGCGCCGCTCAGAACGCCAAGGCTCGTGCCATGGAACTTCCGCTCTAACGAGGATGTCTCAGCAAATGAACCCCAATGAAGTGCTGATGCCGGGCGAAACGCTCGGCCTGATGGGCGGCGGCCAGCTCGGCCGCATGTTCGCCCAGGCTGCCGCGACGATGGGCTATCACGTTGCCGTGCTCGAACCGGGCAAAAGCTGCCCCGCCGGTGAAGTAGCCCGCGATCAAATCGAAACGAAGTACGATGACGAAGCCGGCCTCTCCATGCTTGCCGGCAAGGTTAAGGCCGTCACGACTGAATTTGAAAACGTTCCTGCGCCGTCTCTCGAATACCTTGAAAAGGTCGGACTTCGCGTCTGCCCGCCGTCCGCCGCTGTAGCCGTCACCCAGGACCGCAATGCCGAAAAGCACTTCGTCTCCGAAGTGGCCGGCGTTCCCGTCGCTCCGCACGCCGCCATTCGCAGCGAAGCAGACATCGACTCGCTTGATGCCTCGCTTCTTCCCGGTATTCTCAAGACAGCTCGTCTCGGCTATGACGGCAAGGGCCAGTCCCGCGTCGCCACGATCGAGGACGTCCGCAAGGCCTTCCGTGATTTCGGCGGCGTGGACTGCGTGCTTGAAAAGCGCCTGTCCCTGAAGCTCGAAGTCTCCGTCATCGTCGCCCGCAACTCGCACGGCGAAACAGCCACGTTCCCGGTCTCTGAAAACTTCCACCGCAACGGCATTCTCGCGGTCTCCGTCCTCCCCGCCCGCATCGACGAGGAAACGGCTGCCCGCGCCCGCGGCTACGCCGCCCAGATCGCCAAAGCGCTCAACTATGTCGGCGTCCTCTGCGTCGAGCTCTTCATTCTTGAAGACGATACGATTCTCGTCAACGAGCTTGCCCCTCGTCCGCACAACTCCGGCCATGCCACGATCGACGCCTGCATCACGAGCCAATACGAACAGCAGGTCCGCACGATGGCCGGCCTTCCGCTCGGCTCCACGGAGCAGCACTCCTACGCCGTGATGCTCAACATCCTCGGCGACGAGTGGTTTGATGAGAATGACGTCAGACGCGAACCCGACTGGGCCGGCGTCACCGCCATTCCCGGAGCCAAGCTTCACATCTACGGCAAGGCGGACGCCCGCCGTGCCCGCAAGATGGGACACGTCACCTGCATCGGCAAGAGCGCCGAAGAAGCCATGGAACGCGCCCGCGAAGCCGCTCGCATTCTCCATCTTCCGGAACCGAACTGAGATGACTCAAACCCCTCCCGTCGACCAAGCCCGAATTGCCGAAGCCGTCCGCGTCCTTGAGGCCGGCGGCCTTGTCGCCATGCCCACCGAAACCGTCTACGGTCTCGCCGCAGACGCCGACAACGAATCCGCCGTGCTCGCCACTTATGCGGCCAAGGGCCGTCCGGCCGATCATCCGCTGATCGTTCACGTCGCCGGAATCGACGCTATTTCCCATTGGGCCGAGGACATTCCGCCCGAAGCCTGGCTGCTGGCAAAAAAATACTGGCCGGGTCCGCTTACGCTCGTTCTAAAAAAGAAGGCAAGGTGCGGCCTCTGGGTGACGGGAGGACAGGACACGGTAGCGCTCCGCTGTCCGTCTCACCCGTGGGCTCATGCGCTCATTGCGGCCTTCTCGGGTCCGACCTGGCGCGGTCTCACGGCTCCTTCGGCCAACACCTTCGGCCGCATCAGCCCATCCTGCGCAGCCCACGTTGCAGAAGACCTGGGCGTTAAGCCCGAAGGCAAGCTCGACATGATCCTCGACGGCGGAAGCTGCGAATTCGGCATCGAGTCCACGATGATCAACCTTTCGCAGGGTCGTCCCACGCTTCTTCGCCACGGCGTCGTCACACGCGAAATGCTCGAGGAAACGCTCGGCTTCGACGTTCCCGATGCCGGCAAGGACGCCCCCCGAGCCTCCGGTCGTCTCAAGAGCCATTACGCGCCCCGCACAAAGCTTGAGCTCGTGCCCGCCGCAGATCTTCCTGAACGCTTTGCCGAACTCAGCGGCATCCCCGTCGCCGTAATGGCTTCCAGGGACGTGCTCGAGCGTCTTGACGGCATTCCTGTTCTCAAAATCGAGGCGCCCGCTGATCTGCACGGCTACGGACGCGATCTCTATGAAAACCTCCACAGACTTGACCGCGCCGGCGCAGGACGCATTCTTGTCGAACTGCCGCCTCAGGCAGCCGACTGGGCCGCTGTCAACGACCGTCTCGGCCGTGCGGCTGCATAAGGGTGCTCCGACATGATCAAGCTCTACGGCATTCCCAATTGCGGATCCGTCAAAAAAGGCCTGGACTGGTTCGCCGCCCGCGGACTTGAGGTCGAATTCCACAACTTCAAAAAGGAGGGGCTCGATCCCGCTCTTCTCGACGAGTGGATTGCGAAAACCTCCTGCGACCTGCTTCTCAACCGAAAGGGCCTTCTCTGGCGCAAGCTCGATGAATCCCGACGCGAAGCCGTTCAAGACAATCCGCAGGGCATGCGCGAACTGATGCTTGAGACGCCAAGCATCATCAAGCGCCCAGTTGTCGTCCTTCCCGACGGCACGATCACTGTCGGCGTTGTTGAGGCTGTCTGGGAAAAACTCGCACTCTGACGAAGACTCTCGCCAAGACGAACTGCAGCCGCCGGAAACGGCGGCTTTTTTATTAAAAATGCATAAATCGACATTGGAAACCCACCATCAGCCGATACTGCCCGTACTAGCGCTTCTTCTGGCCACCTTCTTCTGGGGAAGCTCCTTCATCACGGTCGGATCCGCGCTCGAATACACGAATCCGCTCACGCTCGTGATGCTCCGATTCGCCGTTGGAGCCTTCTTTGTCCTTCTAATGCTCAAAGGGCGCATCACGGACATTCCGAAGCGCACCTGGAAGGCGGGCGCCGCCTGCGCCCTCCTCATCTATCTCGGATACACCACGAATGCCGCAGGCCTCATGACGCTTCAGAGTTCCGAGTCCGGCTTTCTGACTGCCCTCTACGTTCCGATCACGCCGCTCCTCGTATGGGTGGTTTACGGCAAATCACCAACCAAAGGCGCACTTGCCGGCGTTCTGATGGCCTTCGTCGGCCTCATCCTGCTGGCAAATCCTTTTACGCTAAGCCTTTCAAACAACTGGGGCGAATGGATCACCATCATCTCGGCTCTTCTTTCCGCCGTCGAAATCATGGTAGTGGGACGTGTTGCTCCGGGAACGCAGGCAAGACAGCTCGCCTTTGCACAACTTTTCTTCACCGCACTTTTCGCTGCGGCAGGACTAGTCATTGCGACTGCCGCAGGCGCTCCCCTCAAGGCAACGACCTTCAACACAACCGTCGTCACAGCCGTACTGTGGCTTGCCGTCATCGTCGCCTTCGTTCAGGTTCTGCTTTCCTGGGCCCAGCGCTACGTGCCCGCCGGACGCGCCGCCGTCATCTTCGCCATGGAAAGCGTCTTTGCCGCCATCATCGGCTGGTTCGCAGGCGAGAGCCTCGGAACGGCAGGCATTCTTGGCGGCGCCCTAATCGTCGGCGGCATTCTCTGCGGAGAAATCAGGCTTCCGCACAAAAAGACCTCATCCAAGGAACTTTCATCATGACGGATATGCGCCCCATCGGCATTCTCGATTCAGGTTTCGGCGGCCTCTCCGTCGCCAGAGCCGTTGCAGAACTGCTTCCGCAGGAGAATCTCATTTACGCCGCTGACTGCGGCTTCGCCCCTTGGGGCGACAGAACGGACGATTTCATCCTCGAACGCACGCACGAACTCGTTTCGCATCTTCTGAAGAAGGATGTGAAGGCCATCGTCATCGCCTGCAATACAGCTACAGCCGTCTGCGCCGAAGTCTTGAGATCCGAGCTTTCAATGCCCGTCATCGGCATCGAGCCCGCCGTCCTCCCCGGCGCCCGCACGACCCGCACGGGCATCATCGGCGTCATGGCAACCACGAAGACGCTTGCCAGTGCCAAATACCGTCATCTCAAGTCCATTGCCCCTCGGAAAGTCAAGATCCTCGACTGTCCATGTCCCGGACTGATGGACTGTGTTGAAGCAGGGGCATTTCGTGCCCCGCACACGCTGGAGCTTCTGAAAGGCTTTATAGCCCCTCTCGTGACAGCCGGCGCCGACACGCTCGTGCTCGGCTGCACGCACTATCCGTTCCTTGCCGACGCCATCCGCCTGACGGCCGGTCCCGGCGTCAGGCTCATTGATCCGGCGCCCGCCGTTGCACGACAGCTCAAACGCCGCCTAGACGAATCGGGACTTCCCAACGAGACGAAAAAAGCGCCCACGCGCATCTTCTGCACGACGGACGCCAATGTTGAGCGCGAGCGCATTCTCAGGCTCCTGTGGACGGACAACGCCGTCCTTCAGGAACTAAGGTAAGCGATCAGCTTCTCAGAGAAAGCTCCGGCATTTCCGGCGTCTTGAGGTACTCCTCAAGACGCTCTCTCATTTCAGGAGGAATCGGATGCTTGACCACCGAATCTCCCTCCCGGGCCGCACAGACTGCAGTTTCAACGCAGGCCAGCCTGCATTCGTCACCCGCATGGATCGTCATCGCGAATCGTACGGACGTAGATCCGATCGACTCGATCCACAGGCGAAGAACACAGTCGTCTCCGCATCGGCTCGGTGCGCAAAAATCGCAACGAATGCCGGCAATCGGGAAGCCGTAGCCCTTGCCCAGGCTCTCCTCATAGCTGAGGCCCGCACACTCGCGAAAGAAGTCCTCCATGGCGTTGTTAAGCATCACGAAGTACTGGGGATGATAGACAATGCCCGCCGGATCGCAGTGATTCCACCGAATGCGAAGGGGCTGCTCAAAAATCTTTCCGCTCATGCCACCTCTCCTCAACGATGCGTGATGGAACGTAAAACGGCGCGCACGGGACTTGCCTCGACGCCCTCAAGCTTGAGGGGGAGCGCGATTAGTTCGTATTCGCCCGCCTCGACCTGGCTCAGATCGAGGTTCTCAATGATGGACATGCCGCCCTGAAGAGCCACGCGATGCGCAAGCAGGAGCGTGCTGTCGGCTGGATCCATGCTCGGCGTATCAAGCCCAACAAGCATCACGCCGGACTCCAGCAGCAGGCGAACAGCACCGGGAGATACGGCTCTGAAATCATTCGTCCAACTGTCCGGTGCTGCACTGCGCGTCTTGATGAGAACGCGTTCGTAAAAGCAGGCATTTGCAAGTTCCTCGCGACTGACGGGCTCCTTCGTGTTGGCCGCGCTCAAGTCGATGACGCGACAGCGACCGATGAAGCGCTCCAGTCTAAGCGAAGCGACATCCACGGCGCCGCTATCAAGATGCATGGGAGCATCGACATGCGCGCCGATATGCGGCGACATGTGGATTGTCGAGATGTTGGCGACGCCGCCGTCGTTTATGCGCTCGTTCCAAAGGACCTGAAACGGCGTGTCGCCCGGAAATACGGGCGCGCGAGTGCTTACGGATGGGGAAATATCCCATAGGCTGCGCATGCAGTTACCTCCTGAATGTTCTTGTCTCCGTAGAATGATATTCTGCGAGTCCGGCCGCATTTTTTCCAGCCGGCATAGTCGGAGATTTACATCGTGAATGGAAGTTTCTTCAAAATGATCCTCTCTCGCCACTCCGTTGGCGCCAAGCATCTCATGATTCCGGCCCCCGATGTGGGTGCTCTTCGTCTGGCCGTGACAACAGCCTGCCGCGTTCCCTGCCACCAGGAAACACTTCCCTTCCGCTGGGTCGAAGTTGCCTCGCGCGAGCGTCTTGCCGACCTCTTTGAATCCGTTCTTCCGCCGAATGCTGATGAAGAAATGCACGCCAAGGCTCGAAGCAAGGCCATGAAGGCACCAATGTGCATGGCGCTCATCGGCACGGGCCTCGCACCTGATGCTCACGACCGAGATGCCGACGAACGCCTGATGACGGCCGGCGCCTCGCTCATGAACTTCCTGGCCGGCCTCCATGCACAGGGCTTTGCCGCCAAGACCGTCTCCGCCAAAGACTTCCCGGCTCCCGACGGACTCTATGATCCGACCTGCGAACGCCTGCTCTGCTTCGTGCTCGTGGGCACACCCGACGCTCCCATCAACTATCAGGACATCGGCATGGGCAACGACGAACGCCAGCCGCTCTCCCGCTGGTAATCGATCAACGGGCAAGCTGCGCCGCGCGCATGGCGTCAAGCGAAAACAAGATGTCCCGAAGCGTGCGCGGCGCATCCCCTTCCGCATCGTCTCCGACGAGCACATAAGCGGGGACGCCGCTGCGAACAGCGCGCATGACGAGCGATGCTATCAGGGTGCGGGTAACAAGATTGCCTGCACTTTTTCTTTCCGGCCCCCGCACAAAAACCGGAGAAAGCGGCCCGGATCTGTGCCAACGCACAATCAGCGGCCCGGACAGCCGCCACTCCGGATTCTGCGGATCTTCCGCATCACAGGCAGCCAGAGCGTGCATCTGCCGCTGCAGTCCCTGCATGCCCTCATTAAGTCCCATGACCGGACGAATGCCGCAGGTCTTTAAAATCGCCATCAGACGCGGCGTGAGAAGCGTCGGATTTTTCACTTCGAACGCAAGCACCGGCACATCACCGCAGTTTTCCAGCGTCTCCACCAGCGCCTTGGCAAAGGCGCCGATCTCCTCCATCGCCTTCTGCCGTCCGGACAGCGTCTTCATCTGAGAAGCCGGATACGGTCCAAGATCAAAGAGCACGGCACCCAGCTTTTCACCTAGCCCGTCGATGCAGCTTCTCACGAATGCCGCGGCGGCATCTGCATTGAGAAACTCCCGGTTGATTCCTCCCGAACGCCCCCGGCGATCATGCACAAACATGCTTGTCACGAGTGCGGGTGCGCGCACGATGAAGCGAAAATCAGCAGGAACGGCCGATGAGACCGCCACAAGTTCAGCCTGCGAATACGGATGCAGATATCCTCGCTCCAGAGATACGCATCCCAGCCAGGCTGTGCGAGCCAAAACGGACAGTCCGTCAAGGCCCTTCATGCGAACCGACCCGCTCGACGGCGAATAGATGCTTCCCCGCCAGGACGCACGACCATAGTCCAGCGTGCCCAGCCGCACGAGTCTGGAAAGCCGGCTCGAAGCCTCCAGCACTTCGCGGCGCTGCGGCTCTCCTGAAACCGGCGCATCGGGCCGCGGCGCATCATCAAAGAGCGGCTCCTCATCCTTATCAATCATCGGCTTGCTCTTCATCATGGCATTTCACCCGAAAATGACTAGAAATCTCCCGTCTTGAGACCACAGAAACACGGACAGATACTAAGACGACGGCTTTTTTGGTAGCATTGTTTGATACCCGCAGCCGCGAGTGTCTTCCATGCACCTTACGCCGCAGGCCTGCTCAAGCGATATTAATTGAAATATGACCATCACTGAAAGCACCATAGAGAAGAACAGGACGCCGCAAAAGGTTCTAGTCTGGGTCGTCGACGACGACGAGGTTCGCTATTCGATCCGTTTTGCCCTGGCAACACACGGCATCGATGCACGCACCTATGCGAGCGGCGAAGACTTCTTCAGTCTCGTCGAAACCGATCAGCCCGGCTGTCTTGTCGTCGATCTGACCATGCCCGGCATGAGCGGCATTGATGTGCTCAAGCGCCTGCGCGAACTCGACAGTCCCATCAAAGTCATCGTTCTCTCTGGCCACGGCACAATCAAGACAGCCGTCGAAGCCATGGAAAACGGCGCCGTCTCCTTCATGGAAAAACCGATCGACCCCGACGACCTCATCGTTAAGATCAACGCCGCGCTCGAAGCCTCTCTCCTAGAGGTTCGCAAAACCCGCGTGCGCGGGATGCTCCGCCAATTTTCCAAGCGCGAAACCCAGATTTTCGATCTGGAGATCGGAAG
>JAXZEJ010000373.1:0-1636 GCA_037424205.1 bacterium
AAAGCCGGTGCGGCGGGAATGAATGCGGCGGCGGCCGCACCCAGAACAAGCATTCTTCGAGAAAGCATATTGAAGATCCTTATGAAAGAAATCGGTCTCTGCAAGAATCATTTTAATGAACACGTGTTCAGAATCCGGCCGCTGCGACAATTCGTCATAAAACTTGACACTGCGTGTGCTCGAATCCCTTTCTCCGCATGCTCGCAAAGACGACATTCCCGCTCTTTCCCTACGCTAGGAGGCACGTGCAAACGAAGGTGCATGCCGTTTCAGCCTCTCTCTCCTCTCGCCTGCGCTTAACCCATCTTTACATTGAGAGTCCGGGCGCAAAAAAGCCCGCGATCGCAAGGAAGGCGGGCCGGGTTCATGGACTACATCCAATCGTTCCAGCTGTCGATGCCGCGGGGCACGTCGCCCGAAGGCGGACGATGCGTCCTGTTCGAGTAGGACGGCCTGTTGGGCGGCGGAGGCGGCGGCTGATGCGGATCGTGCGGTTCGTGCGGCGGGGGCGGAGGCGCAGGATGAGCGTAGCGGTCGTCGCGGCGGGCCTCTCTCCTAAGGCGTCTTTCCTCGCGGCGTTCGCGTCTTGCCTCTCGTTCATAACGCCTTTCCTCACGTTCACGCCACCTGTGATAGTCGTCTATCCAGTAGCGCCTGTAGGCCGGAACCGAATATCTCACTTCTCTGTACCACCAATATCGGCCGTCCCAACGGCCGCGGTGATAATGGCGGCGAATATGATCACGAATGAGCGCATCGGTCACGCCGTAGAGAATGTCTTCAAGAAGCGGATCGTTGCGTGCAAATGCGGGAGCCGCTGCCGGCAGAAGCGCGGCGAGGGCTGCGCCCATAAGAATGTTTCGGCGTGAGAGCATCTTGAGGTCCTCCGGATGGATTTGAACTCTATGCTTTCATTGTAGTGAACACCTGTTCAGAAAGAAAGCATTGGAACAATTCGGCAAAGTTCTTGACCTTTCCTTTCGCTTCTCAGCATAAGCCTGAGCTCTCTAAAAGTCCATCATTACCTGTGCGGCAAGGAAATTTCTCTCATCCGCCCTGCTCTCCCGAGCCTTTCCGAATGCAAAGGTGCCTTTACATTCCCGGCAGCGGGTCCGGCGTCGACTGAAGAATGAAGGATTCGGGCAACCAATTGAAAAGAAAAGAAGAGCCGCCGGCGGGTCTCCTCCATAAACTGAGTTCATCCGCCTCGGTCACGAGGCGATCTGCAAGGAAGAAATCATCATGACAGTCAAGCAAACGGCGGGCCGCGACCTTCTTGGCGGCTTCGCACCGACATTCGCCCATCTCAATGACGACGTGCTCTTCGGAGAGGTCTGGTCGCGGGAAGACGCGCTTTCGCTGCGCGACCGTTCGGTCGTCACGGTGGTGGCGCTCATGAGCCTGGGACTTCTCGACTCGAGCTTTCGCTACCATCTGGAGTCGGCCAAACGCAACGGCGTTACCCGTCGGGAAATAGCGGAAATTCTCACGCATGCCGCCTTTTACGCGGGATGGCCCAAGGCATGGGCAGCCTTCACCATGGCAAAGGACGTCTGGAAGGAAGATGAACAGCAGGCCGACGACGGCATGGCGCGCCATCAGGCGCAGATGGTCTTCCCGATCGGCGACCCGAACA
>JAXZEJ010000374.1:0-5387 GCA_037424205.1 bacterium
GCCGATGGCGCGGCCGGCCGCCTGAACGGCGCTCGGCGTGCCGTGCTTGAGCCAGGCGTGGCCGCCCGGTCCCGAGATCTCAACCTCCCAGTCGACGATGCCCGTGGCGTTGGCATAGAAGTTTTCGGCGGTCGGGCCGTCGATGGAAATGGTGGCGAGCACCTGCGTTTCATTCTTGAGCGAGTCGAGAAGCCAGCCCATGCCGGCCGTGCCGCCCAGGCCTTCCTCGCAGACGGTTCCGGCAAAGACGATGTCGTGCACCGGGCGCAGGCCTGCGCTCTTCAGAGCCCAAAGGACGTTGAGGTTGGCGGCGAGCGCGCGGGTGTCGTCGCAGATGCCCGGACAGTGAATGCGGCCCTGTTCATCCGTGGTGACGCCCTTGACGTCGCCGAAGGCGAAGACCGTGTCGAGATGGCCTTCGATCAGGATCGACTTGCCGGTGCGGCCAGTGCCGCGCACGAAGCCCCAGACATTGAAGTGCTTGTCGACGCGGACGTCTTCAAGACCGGCCTGAGCGAGCATTTCGGCATAGCGGCGGGCCTTTTGTTCTTCGTGATGTGTGGGTGCCTCGATGAGGACGAGCTCCTTCTGGCATTCAATGGCATCGGGCAGGCGGTCCTTGACGGCCTGAAGGGCGGTTTTGACGCCGGCATGGTTTTTGAGGACTTCGAGCGTCTCAACGAGGTCGCGGTCGAAGGAGGCTGGAGTGTTCGGCATGTTTTTCTCCCGAAAGTGTGTGCGTCAAGTCATCGTACGCTTGCCGGGGTTAAAAATGAACGGATCTACTGCATCGACCTTAGACAAATTGAAGACAAAAGCGGCCCGCACTCGTGAGGGGGGGCGGGCCGCTTGAGGGCTTTAATGAAGGCGGCGGGACCGCCTTCACGGCTGAGGATCAGTAGAGGCCGATGAGCTTCCACCAGGCCATGCCGACAGTGAGCCAGACGACGGTGTTGATGGTGCAGATGATGAAGCCGTTGCGCCACCATTCGCTCTGGCTGACGTAGCCCGCGCCGAAGTAGACCGGAGCGGCGCCGTTGCCGTAGTGCGTGAGCGAGATCGGAAGGTTGGCGAAGATGCCGAACGCAACAGCGACCATCAGGGCCGGAGCGCCGCAGGCGGCTGCAACGGCGACGAAGGCGGCATACATGGCGGAGATGCGGGCCGTCACCGAGGCGAAGCAGTAGTGCGAGTAGATGTAGATGACCGAGATGATCAGGAAGGAGCTGATCCAGCCCATGTGCGCCTGGGCGATGCCGTCGGCGATGAAGGCGGCGGCCCACTTGATGAAGCCGGATTTGGAGAGCGCGGTGGCGAGAGCCATCAGGCCGCCCATCCAGAACATGGCGTCCCAGGCGCCCTTTTCGGAGAGGATGTCCTTCCAGGTAAGCACCTTGGCGATGAGCATGATCGAGACGGCGAGCATGGCGATCGGCGTGGCGCCGATGCCGGTGATGCTGCCCGTGGCCCAAAGGATCAGGCACATCAGGAAGACGAACGTGAGCACGAGCTCGTCGCGGGACATCGGACCCATCTTGGCGAGTTCGTCCTTTGCAATCTGGCGGGCGTTCGGAATCTGCTTGATTTCAGGCGGCGCGATCTTGAGGAGGACGAGCGGAACGAGGAAGAGGCAGACGAGGCCCGGAACGATGGCGGCGACCGCCCATTCCATCCACGTAAGCTCGACGCCGACTGCGCTTGCGGCAAGACCCACGCAGAGCGGGTTGCCGGCCATCGAGGTGAGGAACATCATGCAGGTCACGGCGTCGGCATGGAAGCCCACCTGCATCAGGTACTTGCCGATGCGGCCGGCCGTGGGACCGGGTTCGGAGTCAAAGGCATTTGAGAGCGACTGAACGATCGGGTAGAAGACGCCGCCTCCGCGAGCAGTGGCTGACGGCATGGCGGGCGAGATGATGAGCTCCGCCAGGCAGATTGAGTAGCCGAGCGACGTGGCGCTCTTGCCGATGGCCTGAATGATGCGGAAGGCGATGCGGCGGCCGAGCCCGGTCTTGATGAAGCCGCGCGAAAGGAAGAACGCGCAGACAATGAGCCAGATCGTGCCGTTGCCGAACCCCATCAGGGCGTCCTTCGTCTTTAGAATGCCGAAGAAGGCGCAGAGCGTGAGCGAGAGGAACGCGACGGCGCCCATCGGAATCGGCTGAAGAATGAAGCCGGCGATGGTTGCGACGAATATGGCGAAGAGCTTCCAGGCAGCGGGAGACAGACCTGCGGGAACCGGACAGAACCAGATGATGATTCCTAGCCCCAGGACGATGGCCCATTTTTTGAGTACGGCTTTGTCCATGATGTGTACCTTTTGGTTGGATTGCTGAACATCTCGCCGAAGAGCTGTCGGCCGGAAGCCGGCAGCGGCTTGACGGAATGAGGTTTGCGAACGAGGGATTCGCATGAATATCATGCTCCGCCGAAAGAGCGGCAATCCCCGGAAAGGCTGAGGAATGTGTCTGGAATCAAAGGATTCGATAAACTTTTCTATCCTTTAGATACTTTTTGCTATCCAAAAGAGACATCATAAGACCTATTACCTATATCAAAATACTCCAACTGCGTAAGGGTTTTCTAGTGAAGGCAAATGGCGGTTTTGGAATCGTCATGACGTCATCGGCTTCATGGCGAACAACAAAACAAAGGCGCCCTTCCTCGCGGAGGGGCGCCTGAGATGCGATTGGCGGAAATCGGTCAATGGTCGGACTTGATGCCTGCGCCGCACATTGTGATCAGCGTGTCGGGCGTCGGGCCGTAGAGCTCGCAGTACTGCTTCCAGGCGGCGTAGTTGGCGGCCGTCGTGTGTTCGCAGTAGATGCCACGGCGGGCGAGCTCTCCTCGAGCTTCGAGGATGCGGTCTTCGGGCGCATGCACGACTTTGATGTCATGGCGCTTCATCATGTCGAGGATTTCGCGGCCGCGCATCGGGACGCCGATGGCGATGCCTTCGGCCATCGTGGGCTCTGGGACGACTCGGGCGGGGTCGTCCAGGCGTTCGGTGCGGGCGCGGTAAAGCGGATCGCACTTCTCGCTCTGGAGCGCAATGATGTTCGGAAAGCGGTCGATGGCGCCTGAGGCCTGCAGGTGCTCGAGCGCTTTGACGGCGCCGATGAAGAGCGTGCCGTTGCCGACGGGGATCACGATGTTGGCGGGCATGCGGCCGAGCTGCTCGAGCGTCTCGTAGATGTAGGCCTTCATGCCCTCGTAGAAGAACGGATTGAAGACATGGTTGGCGTAGTAGGCGCCGCGTTCGGCCACCTGCGCGCGGCAGACGTCGGCGCAGTGGTCTCGGGTGCCGGGCACCACGTGCACCTTTGCGCCGTGGGATTCGATCATCGTGATCTTTTTTGGAGACGTGCCTTCGGGCACGTAGATCTCGCATTCGATTCCGGCTCGTGCCGCGTAGGCTGCAACGGAGTTTCCGGCGTTGCCCGAGGAGTCCTGCACGCAGGTCTTGACGCCGATCGCCTTCATGTGGCTCACGAGCGTTGCCGCGCCGCGGTCCTTGAAGGAGAGCGTGGGCATCGCGTAGTCCATCTTGAGAAGGACGCCGTTTGTGCCGTCCATCGGTATGACGGGCGTCATGCCTTCGCCCATCGTGACGGAACGCCAGACGTCGCCGTCGACGGCCATGAAGTCGCGGTAGCGGAAGATGCTCCACTCGGAGCGGTCGATGCGGGCCGGATCCCAGGCGGGCGGCGTGAAGTCGAGCTCGAAAAGGCCGCCGCAGCGGCATTTGGGTTCGCGAATGTCCGCGGGCTGCTTGGCGCCGCAGGCTGTGCAGACGTAGCCGATGGTCATGGCGGCTGTCTCCTGTTGGAAATGATGCGGATCGGTTTTGATCAGTCTTCGTCGAGTTCGGCGACGGCTTCGATTTCGACGAGGCAGCCGAAGTGGAGTTCGGGCACGGTGGCGACGAGGCGGCCGGGCTTGTGATCGCCGAAGAATTCTGCATAGACTTCGTTGATGGGACCCCAATATTCGCCCTTCGTCGTGAAGACGCGGCAGTAGACGACCTGGTCGCGGCGCACGCCCGCCTCCTTCAGAACGCGGTCGACGTTGTCGAGCGCCAGGCGCGCGTGGTCGCGGATGTCGCCCTTGCAGACTTCGCGTGTGTCAGGATCAAGGGAAAGCTGGCCCGAAACGTAGAGCATGCCCTTCGAGATGATGCCAGGGGTGTAGTGGCCCTTGTTTTCGCCCTTGAAGGGCGGACGAACGAATTTCATGAGTGTCTCCTTTCTGTCTGTCTATTTCTGTCTGTCTATGCATGAAAAGACTCCGGACCGCCGGTCATGCGGTTCGGAGCCGTATGTTTGGTCAGCGCTTGCCGCGCACTTCGTCGAGGTAGGAGTAGACGGTCACCTTGGAGATGCCGAGCTTTTCGGCGACGCGGTCGATGGCGCCCTTGACGAGGAAGACGCCGCGCTGATCCATGAAGCGGATGAGCTCGAGCCTCTTTTCGCGGCTCATCGAGCCTTCGGGAATCTCGCCCGCGATGTTGTCGACGAGGTCCGTCATGATTTCCAGCACGGTGCGGTTCGTGTCGACGGGGCAGAGGGCGTCGTTCTCCTCTTCGGGGAGCTGGGGCAGAACGCCCTTTTCAATGCCCGGAAGCATCTGGGCGAGCATGTCGATCTGCTTCGTGATGCGCGTCGTGTCGACGTTGATGCAGAATGCTCCCGCAATATGCCCGTTTTCGTCTCGAATGATCGAGGAGGAGCTGCGGATCAGGCGCCCTTCATGCCGGAAGTAGAAGTTAGGGTTGACGTCTCCCGATTCGCCGGGCGAGTGAAGGGCCTTCGTGATCAGATGCCGGAAGCTTTCGCCCACCTTGCGGCCCGTCACCTTGTTGTTGGCAACATAGACCACCGAATGCTGAGGATCCGACAGATCATGGAGCACGACTTCAACGTCTTCGCCGAACGTCTTGGCAACAAGGTCGGCGATCGGAACATAAGGGGCAAGAATGGGCTTCATAAGAACGTATAAAAAATTTTATTGCTTGTAAAAATTATTCTAGTTATAATTCTTTCTCGACAGGAACCAGGGCCGGAAAAAAGGCCTTCGGTAGTTGGCGAGACGGCATTGAGAACCGACAGCCCCCATCATACATTGGCGGCTCTCAAACGTCTATAAAAAACTATACGAGAATGAGTTCCCGTAGACTTTTGTGCTGAAACCCCCGGTCAGTGCAGGGCGAGAGCGCCCGGCCGAAGCCTGCTTGAGAGGATTATTACAAATGGACGAGCTGATTTACGGCGTCTGGAAGGGACGCGCGTACGACAACCGCCGCTGCATTGACGGCGAGGTGCCCGAAGGCCTACCCATCAGCGAATTTCTTGCCTTCAACAGCGGCAATCCCGTTGCCGGCTTTGCGG
>JAXZEJ010000375.1:0-13930 GCA_037424205.1 bacterium
GAACCGAGCACCCGGCCCACCTGGCGGACCGCCTCCTCCGTCAAGGTCTTGTCAACGATGCCGCGAATGTCATAAGCCTTAAAAATGGAGGCGTCAGGCGCCATAATCTCTCTCCTCGTAACCATCCCGCATTCACCGGAACCCATCCGGCTCTTCTCGCAGGCAATTAGATAATTGTAGCTAATCGGGAACTTGCACCCAAAACACGATTGAAACCTTTGGCAAACGTGGAAACAAACCGACAGAACAATCCGGCAACCATTACAATCAGGGCACATCTACCACCATGGCGGACTACTGAGCCGCACACAAGTTTTATGGACAAACAGACCCTTTCCCAAGCCCGCGTTCTCGTAACGGGCGATGCCATGCTGGACCGCTACTGGTTCGGCGACGCCGAACGCATCTCCCCTGAAGCGCCCGTCCCCGTTGTGCGTATCAGCCGGACGGAAGAACGCCTCGGCGGAGCGGCAAACGTTGCGGTCAACATTGCAAGCGTAGGAGCCAGTCCCTCCCTGCTCTGCGTCGTCGGAGATGACGAACCCGGCAGAACCCTTGAGCGCTTCGCACGCGAACAGGGCATCACGCCTCATTTCCAATTCGACAACTCTCTCAATACGACCGTAAAACTGCGCGTCGTTGCCCGTCAGCAGCAGATGCTCCGTTGCGACTTTGAATCCCACCCCGCTGACGAAGTTCTCAACAAGCACCTCGACAAATTCCGCGCCCTTCTCGCCGAACACGACGTCCTGATTCTCTCCGACTACGGCAAGGGCGGCCTATCGCACATCGTCACCATGATTGCCATGGCACGAGATGCCGGCATTCCGGTTCTCATCGACCCCAAGGGAGACGACTATTCTCGATATCGAGGCGCCACCCTTCTCACGCCAAACCGAGCCGAACTTCGTCAGGTCGTCGGATCCTGGAAAACAGAAGAGGAACTTACCGTCAAGGCACAAAACCTTCGCTCCGAACTCAACCTCAAGTACCTTCTTCTCACTCGAAGCGAAGAAGGCATGACCCTTTACTTTGAAGACGGTCAGCTTACCGTGCCCACACAGGCACGCGAAGTCTACGACGTGTCGGGCGCGGGCGACACCGTCATTGCCATCCTCGCCACCATGCTCGCCACGGGCATGCCCGTCGAAGAGGCTGTCCGCACAGCCAACCGTGCCGCCGGCGTAGTTGTCGGCAAGCTTGGCACCGCCACTGTTTCTTATGAAGAACTCTTTTAAGGATTGACTGCCATGAGCATTCTCGTCACAGGTGCCGCCGGCTTCATCGGCTGCAACAACGTTCTCGCCCTCAACAAGCGCGGAATCACCGACATCATTGCCGTCGACAACCTGGAGCGCGGCGAAAAGTACCAGAATCTTGCCAAATGCAGCATTTCCGACTACTTTGACAAGCGCGACTTCATCGCCCGCGTCCGCGATCGTTCCGCTCCGAAGCCTGAAGCGATCTTCCATCAGGGTGCCTGTTCCGACACGATGGAACATGACGGCAAGTACATGATGGAGAACAACTACCGATACACGCTTGAGCTTTACCGTTGGGCGCAGGAATTGGGCATTCCCTTCATCTACGCCTCCTCTGCGGCTACGTACGGAGCACATCAGGAATTCATCGAAGACGTTCGCTTCGAAGGTCCTCTCAACGTCTACGGCTACTCCAAGTACCTTTTCGATCAGGTGCTCCGCCGTGAAATGAAAAGCCTGCGCGCTCCCGTGATCGGCCTGCGCTACTTCAACGTCTACGGTCCGAACGAACAGCACAAGGGCCGCATGGCCTCCGTAGCCTTCCACCAGTACTTCCAGTACCGCCGCACTGGCAAGGTGAAGCTTTTCGAAGGCTGCCTCGGCTATGGCAACGGTGAACAGTCCCGTGACTTCGTCTACGTTGGCGACGTCTGCAAGGTGCTTCTGCACTTCCTTGACAAGCCGGTCTCCGGCATCTACAACTGCGGCACGGGACGTGCTCAACCGTTCAATGACGTTGCCCTTTCCGTAATCAACGCCCTTCGCAAAAACGAAGGCAAGAGTCAGCTCTCGCTTGCCGAAGCCGTTGCCTCGGGTGAACTCGAATATATTGCGTTCCCCGAAGCCCTCAAGGGCAAGTATCAGGCCTTCACCCAAGCCAACCTCGAAAACCTGCGAAAAGCCGGTTGCGACGTTGAATTCCGCACAGTTCAGGAAGGCACTTGCGAATACATGCAGAACCTGCTCGCCGCCTTCCCGAATGTGGATGAATAATGGCTAAAGCCGCTTTTCTCGACCGTGACGGCGTGATCAACATCGATCACGCCTACGTCCATACAATCGAGGAGTTCGACTGGGTCTCAGGCGTTCTGGAGGCCGCTCGCATCCTCTCGAAGGCCGGCTACCTGCTCGTCGTAGTGACCAACCAATCCGGCATCGGTCGCGGCTACTACGACGAGACGGACTTTGCACGCCTCACCGATTGGATGAAAGCACGCTTCGCTGAATCGGGAGCGCCGATAGCAGGCGTGTACTTCTGCCCTCATCATCCTGAAACAGCAAAACCGGCGTATCGAATTGACTGCAACTGCAGAAAGCCTCGTCCCGGCATGCTCCTCAAAGCCGCAGAAGATCTCAACATAGATCTCACGGCATCGATCATGTTTGGCGACAAGCCTGGGGACATGACGGCCGGACGCGCCGCAGGCTGCATCGAGCGTGTACAACTCGGCACCGATGGTATTGAAACGCCAGTTCCCTCCGAGGATGCAACACGTGCCTTCAAGAATCTGTTCGACGCCGTCAATTCCCCGTGGTTCAAACAACTCAAGAAAAGGAGTCTTCCGTGAGCACCCGCCTGCCTCCTCCCGACTTCGAAAACAAGATCTGCAAACTGGACGAACTCGCCGAACGTGCCCGCTCACTCCCGCACCCGGTCGTCATGACAAACGGCGTCTTCGACATCCTGCATCGCGGCCATGTCACATACCTTGCTCAAGCTCGAAATCTTGGCGCAAGTCTCATTGTTGCAATTAACAGCGATGCTTCCGTCAAGATTTTGGGCAAAGGTGACGACCGTCCGATCAATACGGAAGCAGACCGGGCCGCCGTATTGGCCTCTCTCGAATCCGTTTCGCTTGTAGTTGTTTTCAGTGACAAAGTGCCGCTCAAAGCAATCGAACTCGGCCATCCCGACATCTACGTAAAAGGCGGCGACTACCGCATCGAAGACCTCCCTGAAGCCAAGCTTGCCGCCACCTGGGGTGCCCAAACCGTCACTGTTCAGTTCGAGCACGAACGCTCCACCACGGCTCTCTTAAAGAAAGTCCGAAGCGCGTAATCCGTACTGCATTTCCAATAAAACCAAACCCGCACGGCCAAGGCCTGTGCGGGTTTTGTCATTGGTTAGATGAACAAGGTCAATTGATCTTGAATCCGCGCTTGCGGGCAAAGTGTATGGTCGCGTCAAGGAATCCCTGCTTGCTGCCGCAGTCAAAGCGCGTGCCTTCGAAACGATGAGCGTAGGTCGGGATCGTTTCGAGAGACGCAGCAATACCGTCAGTCAGTTGAATTTCTCCTCCGACCCCCGCCGTAACCTTCTCCAGATAGTCAAAAACCTCCGGTTCGAAAACATAACGGCCGATCACAGCCATGCGGGACGGTGCAACCTTTGGATCTGGTTTTTCGACAATGCCGCGCATCTGAGAAGTCTGAAGGCTAGTATCGTCCACGCTCACGATGCCGTACTTGTTCGTTGCTTCCGGAGCCACATCCTGAACGGCCACAACGGAGCCGCCGCCATGAGCTTCACGAACTGCCGTCAACTGACCGATGCAGGACGTCGACGCATCAACAAGGTCGTCAGCCAGCATGACACCGAAGGGTTCGTCCCCCACAACAGGCTTGGCACACAGAACTGCATGACCAAGACCGAGCGCTTTCGGCTGGCGAATGTAGATGCACTTGACGCCGGCAGGCACGATGCCGCGAACGAGTTCCAACAGTTCCGCCTTGCCCTTTTCCTCAAGTTCGCGCTCAAGTTCGGGATAGGAATCGAAATGATCTTCAATGGCTCGCTTGTTGCGGCCGGTCACAAAGATCATTTCGGTAATGCCCGCCGCAGCGGCTTCTGCAACGGCATATTGAATCAGAGGCATATCGACCACAGGAAGCATCTCCTTGGGCATTGCCTTTGTGGCGGGAAGAAAGCGGGTGCCGAGACCATTGACGGGGAACACGACCTTGCGAACAGGCTTCATTGTCTTGTTACCAATAAAAAGTACAATTAAAAAATTAGGTTTGTCCCACAGTCGGGACAGCTTGCACTGAAATTGTCGTAAAGACTAGCACGATTAAAGATTCTTATGGCCACGCCCCAGTACTTCGCCATCGGCGACTTGCAAGGCTGTCTCGAAAGCCTGGATGGTCTTCTCGAGCAGCTCCCGGAAGACGCTCCTCTTATTTTTCTCGGAGATCTCGTCAATCGCGGCCCCGAATCCCTGGCTACGCTTCGACGCGTCATTGGTCTTGGAAGCCGTGTCCGCTGTCTGCTCGGGAACCACGATCTCCACCTCCTAGCCGTTGCGGCCGGTGCCAGCAAGGTTCACAAAAAGGACACGATCGGAGAAATCTTTGAGGCACCCGACGCAGATGAACTCATCGACTGGCTGCGAAATCAGTCCATCATGATCGAAACAGAAGACGCCGTCTTCGTTCACGCAGGCATTCATCCGCTCTGGACTCTTGAAAAAGCCAGAGGACTTGCGCGAGAAGCCGAAGCAGTACTGTCGGGGCCCGATTGGAAGGCCATGCTGCAAAAAATGTACGGCAACAGCGACTGGGACGACAAACTCGAAGGCGGAGAGCGCATGCAGGCCATTCTCAACTGCTTTACGCGAATGCGCTTCGTCGACAAGAAGACGGCAGCACTCGACTTCAAGCAAAAGGAAGACATCGGTTCGGCCCCAAAACACCTGATTCCCTGGTTTGAATACTCAAAGCGGCCCATGGCTGGAACGCCCATCTGCTTCGGGCACTGGTCCATGCTGGGACTCATCCGCCGCAATGATATTCTGGCAATCGATACGGGATGCCTCTGGGGCGGGAAGCTTACTGCCGTACGTCTTCCAGACCGAAAGATTTTTCAGGAAGACTGCCCGTGCTGGGCAGATCCCTTCAAATATAAGTAATCCGCCTCAAGCAGTCTTCTCGGCTTCGCCCCAGGACTCGCCAGCAGCCTGCAGACGGCGTCTGCGGGCTTCTTCTCGCTCTGCCGTGGGATCAGAAACTCCAAGCGCGTCAGACATCCGAGAAGAAGCTTCAAGGCTAAGCACATGACGCGTCTTGCCCTCCACTTCAATTGGGGCAAGCACCGTCACTTCCACTCCAAGCCCAGGCGTGAAAAGAATGCGATTCAGAACCGTGAAAAGCGAAATGTTGCCTGCATAGGAAACAAGGCCGTTCGGTTTCCCGTCCAGTGTGTACTGAAGCGTTACCGGCAGGATGGCAGCCTTGGACCGCACCGCCGCCTCAAACAGGTTCGGGTGAAAGGGCAAAAGCTCCAGGCCGTTGCCTGTCGTTCCTTCAGGAAAAAAGAGAACGTTTGTACCCTCTTTGATGGCCCCCGCCATAGCGTCCGAAATTTCAAGCACGGCGCGCTTGCGGCTGCGATCAATGAAAAGCGTGCCCACGCTCCGGGCAATCAGTCCGAAAACCGGCCAGGAAGCAATCTCCTTTTTCGCAACGAAGCGACAGGGAAGTACGGCATCAAGAATAAAAATGTCTATAAAAGAGACGTGATTCGAGCAAACCAAATAGCCCGGCCCATCCCTGTTCAGCCCACAGTCCGCGCTGGCGGGCACAGGCACCCTGCCCCTGACAATCATGCGGACCCCCATGATGCTCATCAGCACGGTGCTGATGCGGCGCACGCAACGTCCTCGCCCTTCACGGCCAAGCAGCGGAAAAAGAACAACGCAGGTTAAGAGAATCACTAGAATCATGATCCCCACAGCGGCCATGCGGCCGCATCCGATGACATAGCGCATGAAAGATTCCCTCAGGCGACGACATCCTGTTCGTCGAAATACTGCTGCAGGATGACCGCCGCAGCCTCGTCATCAATCTTGTCGGCACCATGTTCGACCATTACGGACGAAAATCGCTCGTCAACGGTTCGCACAGGCAAACGGAAGCGGCCGCCAAGTTGTCGCGCAAAACGCTCGCAACGGGGAGTAAGGTCACAATCCGTACCGTCCCCATGACGAGGAACCCCCACAACCAGAAGCACAGGCTCCCATTCCTTCACCAAGGATTCGACAGCCTTCCAGCGTTCGTCGTTCGTCTTCGCATGAATGATCGTAACAGGCTGCGCACTGCGAGTGAGCGTATTGCCCGAAGCAACACCCGTTCTGGCCAATCCGAAATCAAAGCAGAGTACGGTTCCTTCCTGCATGCTCAATCCTGCAAAAAAATTTGATTATAAAGCGCACGTCATTGTCTCCGAAGACCCTGCAGATGCCAATTGCAACCGTTGTTGTCCATCTTCGCACGGCATTACAATGCCAGAACCCCATAGGATCGCACCCAACGCGGTTCCACTCACCACGCACAGGACACCAACATGAACATTCTGCTCACTGGCGGCATGGGCTTCATCGGCTCCCATACAGCCGTTGCTCTCCTCGAAGTCGGCCACAATGTCGTATTGTTCGACAATCTTTCCAACGCAGACCGTTCCGTAATTGACCGCATTGAGGCAATTGCTGGCCGTCGCCCGGTTTTTATCGAGGGCGACATTAGAGACGCGGGCGCCATGGAACAAGCGCTCGAAGGCATCGACACAGTCATTCATTTTGCTGGTCTCAAGGCCGTAGGCGAGTCCGTCAGCAAACCCATTGAATACTATGACAATAACGTAAACGGCACGCTCGTACTGCTCGCAGCAATGCGCAAAAAGGGCGTAAACCGCATCATCTTCAGCTCCTCTTCAACGGTTTACGGAACGCCACAAACACTGCCTCTCACAGAAAACTGTCCGACAGGCGAGCCGACAAACCCATATGGCCGCTCCAAACTGCACATTGAACAGATTCTTGCCGACGTCTGCCGCGCCTATCCTGAATTCAGCGCCGTCTGTCTGCGCTACTTCAATCCCATCGGCGCACATCCTTCGGGGCTTATCGGCGAAGACCCCAACGGCATCCCCAACAACCTGCTGCCGTACGTCGCGCGAGTGGCACACGGAACTCTGCCTCAACTACGCATCTTCGGCCACGACTATCCGACCCCGGACGGCACGGGCGTACGCGACTTCATTCACGTGATGGATCTTGCCGACGGCCATGCCAAGGCCGTTCCTTACATCATGAATCACTCCGGCTGGATCGCCATCAACCTCGGATGCGGCCGAGGCTACAGCGTGCTAGAAGTCGTCAGGGCATTTGAAAAGGCAAGCAACCGCCCCGTTCCCTACGAGCTCGTCGCCCGACGTGAAGGCGACATTGCCGCCAACTGGTGTGACCCTTCACGCGCCGAAAAACTGCTTGGTTGGAAGGCCAGCCGTACCATCGATGACATGTGTCGAGACGCTTGGAATTTCGAATCTCGAAAACGCTAAAGCTACTTTCACAAAATTCTTCAAAGTTATCCACGGCCGTCGAACTGACGGCCGCTTTCATTTCATCATGTTGAATTTCAATGGCTTTTTCAACCACTACAAAGAGTTATCCACAGACTTGTTTTATCCCTAAAAACGTTATCCACAGACTTCTCCACACCAATTTTCCAGTTTTCCGTACTTGGAAATTCATTCTTTCGAAGGCTGGATAACCGACAATTCAGCGGGCGAAAGCCATCATCCAACTCCGGCGTCATCATCGTTTCCCGAGCCGTTCTAAATCGCCTGACAAGCTCGAGTTCATCAAGTCTGACTGCTCGCTCCTCTGCAGCCGCCAGTACATAAGCGGCCATGTCGGCTCGAGTAATCCACCCGCCGTCCTCGACATAATGAACAATCCCCAAGCGATCAAGTTTCGTCAATTCGGGCAATGCATTCCACGTCCATCGAGCCAGTGCTTCGGTCGAAGTCGGCGTCCCCACCTGCGATCGGGTAACAGAAAGAAGCCTGCCCTCAGCAGCTGCAGAAAGTATCGCGCTCACAAAGTCGCGTTCCCCGCTGTGAAGCCATCCAACACGCACAATGGAACCGAAAACGCCGCTTTCCTCAAGCAGTCTTTCGCCATTGAACTTGGTCATTCCGTAGACACCTGACGCGCGCGGCTGAGGCCGGCACGACTCGTTCCAAGGATCACGCCCCTCGCCGGAAAAGACATAATCGCTGGAAAAATGAACAATCCGAATTCCCAGACGTGTGAACAGCCTCCCCATGGCTCCCGGCGCCGCGGCATTGACAGCATGCGCGGCCGCCTCCTGAATCTGCGCCCCCGCAACATCGGTCCAGGCCGCCGCATTGATTACCACCTCAGGGTGAGCAAGGGCTACGAGCGACTCGAGCGATTGAATGTCCGTCACATCAAGTTCGGCATGCGTCAAAGCCGTCACCTCAAAAGACTTGGGACGACAAGCCCAAAGCGCCCGGCCAAGGCGACCAGACGCACCCAGAATCATCACGGACAAAACACACCCCCTTAAATCGACTTATAAAATTCGCTTGAGGTACGGAGAAGAAACACTATTCGCCTCCGCCACTTCCTCAGGCGTTCCCTCCGCCAGAATCCGGCCGCCGTTTTCACCTCCATCAGGTCCCATGTCAATCACATAGTCGGCGCACTTCACCACATCAAGATTATGCTCAATGAGAAGCACCGTATTGCCCTGATCGGTCAAGCGCCGCAATACGGCTAGCAACTGCAAAATATCCTTGAAATGCAAGCCCGTCGTCGGCTCGTCAAGAATATAGAGCGTGCGCCCCGTTTCCGGACGTGCGAGCTCTGCGGCAAGCATGATGCGCTGTGCCTCGCCGCCGGAGAAAGTAGTCGCGCTCTGGCCAAGTTTGATGTAACCCAATCCGACATCCACAAGGGCCTGCAGAACGCGCTTGATTTTCGGATAGGCATCAAAGAACGGAAGAGCCTCATCGACAGTCATCTCAAGCACATCGGCGATATTCTTGCCTGCGTATGTCACCTCAAGCGTCTCGCGGTTATAACGGCGTCCATGACAAACATCACAGGGCACATAGACATCCGGCAAAAACTGCATCTGCATGCAGATGATTCCATCGCCCTGACAAGCCTCACATCGGCCGCCCTTCACATTGAAGCTGAAACGGCTGGAGGTATAGCCGCGTTCACGCGCAGTCTGAGTCTGCCCAAAAACCTCTCGAATAGGAGCAAAGATGCCCGTATAAGTCGCAGGATTTGATCGAGGCGTACGGCCAATGGGAGACTGATCGACCATGATGACCTTGTCAAAGGCCTCGAGGTTTTCGATATGATCGTAAGGCAGCGGCATCTGCGTCGTTGCACGATTGATTGTTCGTGCCATCGCTGCGTAAAGAGTATCGATAACGAGTGAGGACTTACCGGATCCCGATACGCCGGTTACTACATTCAATAGACCGACAGGCACCCTGAGCGTAACGTTCTGAAGATTGTGGCCGCAGGCGCCTGTTAGCGTGAGCCATCCTCGTTCGGGCTTCTTTCGCTTTTTGGGAACAGGAATTGTCAATTCCCCCTTGAGAAACTTTCCCGTCACGGACCGCTCATTCGCCATAACCTCCTCCGGCGTACCGGCGGCTAGCACCTCGCCGCCATGTTCGCCTGCTCCTGGCCCCATGTCGACAAGATAATCCGCGCAGCGCATGGCATCCTCGTCATGCTCCACAACAATGACAGTGTTGCCTAGGTCTCGAAGATCCTTAAGACTCTTTAAAAGCTTTTCGTTATCACGTTGGTGAAGGCCGATGCTCGGTTCATCAAGAACATAAAGCACGCCCGTAAGCCCGGAGCCAATCTGGCTTGCGAGCCTGATGCGCTGCATTTCGCCGCCCGATAGCGTGTCGGCACGACGATTAAGAGACAAATATCCCAATCCCACATTTTCAAGAAACGAAAGCCTGCTCGAAATGGCCGACGTCAAACGCTCCGCAACTGCAGCACGTCGGTCCGAGAACGTCAGTTTGGAAAATGCCTCATGCAGCTGAGAAAGACTCATTGCATTCATCTCGCCATAGGCGTAGCGATCCTCCCCATCCCCCACAAAAACTGAGAGAAGCTCAGGACGGAGTCTTGCACCATGACACACGGGACAGGTTACATCGGAGCGGTACGCATCAAGTCCCTGTCTCACGTGAGTGAGAGTTTTTGGATCATTCCACTGCCGCTGAAGTTCATTCATCACACCGATGAATGGAACCGGCATGGAGCGAGTCTGTTCATTCCCGTAAAGAAATGCTTTCTTCACTTCCCGCGAATATTCGTTCCACGGCGTCCGAGTTGAAACGCCAAGCACCTCTGCCACCGCAACGACACGCACAAACTTGCGCACGTTTCTTGCATCCCATCCCGGGATAGCACCGGCCTCAAGCGTGCCTCCTTTAGCCGCCACCACTTTTTGGACGTCGAAGGCACGAACCAACCCCGTTCCTTCGCACGCCGGGCAACGTCCTACTGGATTATTAGGCGAAAAATGAACAGGTTCCAAAGCAGGCACGCTGAAACTGCAATGCGGACACGCAAACCGCGTGCTGAACTCATAGTGCATGCCGGTACCAAATTCTTCGATATACACACGACCATTGCTCAACTCGGATGCACTCTGACAGCTCTCAGCCAAACGAGTTCGAGCATCCGCGGCAACCTTCAAGCGATCGACCACAACATCGACATCATGCGGACATCCGTCATTGAGAGACGGAGCACTTTCAAGCACCTGCACAACACCGTCAATTCGAAATCTCACATACCCATCGGAAAGCGACTTCTCGAAATACGGCTTAAAATTGCCCGCCTTTCCACGAGCAACGGGAGCCAACACCATAATCTTTGCGCCATCCGAAAGCGTGAGCGTGCGATCAACGATCGAGGCTATCGAGCTCATCTCCAAAGGTTGGAGATGCGTCGGGCAATACGGCACGCCAGCACGAGCAAAGAGTAGCCTCATATAGTCGGAAATTTCCGTAACAGTACCCACAACCGAACGCGACGATCCCGAAGTCTTTCTCTGTCCAATGGCAATGGAGGGAGAAAGCCCGTCAATACTGTCAACATCAGGCCTCGGACGCAACTCCAAAAACTGACGTGCATACGCTGAGATGCTTTCCACATAGCGACGCTGCCCTTCCGCATAAAGCGTATCGAATGCAAGCGAACTCTTGCCGCTACCGGAAAGGCCTGTAATCACCGTGAGCTTGTCTCTCGGGATGTCCAGACTGACGTTCTTGAGGTTATGGGTGCGCGCGCCGCGCACGGAGATGGCTTTCATCATGAGCAGGATCGATCTTAAGGCCAAAAACAGACTTAGGAATATAGACTGTCCTACCGTTCGGGTAAAGGATGCTCCCCCGACTTTTCATTCACATTGCTATTCATGCGCGTTAAACACGATCCCTCCAACGCCTCCGGAACCATGACGGCTCAGGAGAAGCGCTCCAGCATTTCTCTTGCAGGCATTTTTGCCCTGCGCATGCTGGGTCTATTCCTCATACTCCCCGTATTCGCCGTCTACGCAAGGAATCTTCCTGGCGGAGACAATGAGTTTCTGGTCGGTCTCACTCTCGGCATCTACGGCCTTACGCAGAGCGTGCTGCAGATTCCTTTCGGCGTAGCAAGCGACCGTCTTGGCCGCAAGCCCGTCATCATTGTCGGTCTGTTGTTCTTCATAGCAGGCAGCATTGTCGCCGCCATGGGCACCACAATCTGGACAGTCATGCTCGGACGCGCTCTTCAGGGTGCAGGCGCCATTTCAGCAGCCGTCACCGCACTCATTGCAGACAGCGTGAGAGACCGCGTCATTACGAAAGCCATGGCACTCGTTGGTGCCTCAATTGGACTGACATTTGCTTTCAGCCTGGTTGCTGCCCCTCCCCTCACCGAACTATGGGGTGTACCCGGACTTTTCTGGATCACGGCCATTCTCTCCGCCTGTGCCATCTGGGTCGTTCTCAAAATCGTGCCTGACGCCCCCGCAGTTGCTGCCGAACAAGCGAACGACCACCAGCCCTGGCCAAAAGTTGCCTTCAATCCACAATTACTGCGCCTAAATGCCGGCATCTTCTGCCTGCACTGCGTACAGATGGCGCTTTTTGTCGTCATTCCGACACAGCTCGTCAAGATGGGGCTTCCTGTACTGCATCACTGGTACATTTATCTTCCCGCCGTGCTCATCGGCTTTGCCGTCATGATGAAGCCTATCGTCTGGGCCGAACGCAAAGGCAAAATCACATCGCTTCTGCGAATGAACGTCCTGCTTCTCGCCGTCGTCTTCGTGCTCTTCTCGTTTCTGATGCATTCCGCATGGGAAGTAGCCTTTCTCGTGACGCTCTTCTTCGTCGGCTTCAATATCCTCGAAGCTACGCTTCCCGGACTCATTTCGCGCACCGCACCAAAAGCCGACAAAGGCCTGGCACTTGGCATCTACAACACAACGCAGAGCTTCGGGCTCTTCGTTGGCGGCGCGGCAGGCGGCTGGATCGCCCAACATTTTTCTGCGCAGGCCGTGTTCTATGCATCGAGTTTTGCTATGCTGTGCTGGTTCCTGCTTGCTCTTGGCCTCACGGAACCTAAGCCCCGCAGGCAGCATGAACAAGGTGAAGCAATTCAAGTTCGATAGATATATTTTTGCAAGTTAGTTAATTATGGCTTCCATCAACAAGGTAATCCTGATCGGCAACCTCGGCCGCGATCCCGAAACCCGCTACACAACGGACGGCGGCACCGCCATCACGACACTCAACATCGCCACGACGCGCCGTTACCGCAACGCCGAAGGCCAGACCGTCAGTGAGACCGAATGGCACCGCGTAGTTCTTTTCTCCCGTCTTGCCGAAATTGCCAAGGAGTACCTCCACAAGGGCAGCCAGTGCTATATCGAAGGCCGTCTGCGCACCCGCAAGTATCAGGCCAAGGACGGCACTGACCGCTACGCCACTGAAATCATCGGTGAAACAATGCAGCTCCTCGACCGCCGCCAGTCCGACAGTCAGGGCATGGATGACGGTTTCGAAAGCGCTCCGCGCGCCCCGCGCCCCGCAGCTCAGCCGACAACGCAGCCGGCACGCCAGAGCGCCCCGGTGACATCCAATACCGCTTTCGACCAGCTTGAAGGCGACGACGTTCCGTTCTAAACCGACTGCTCCTGCCAGTTAACAAAAGGCCCAGTTCTATTGAACTGGGCCTTTTGGTTTTAGGCTCATCCGTCACTCGTGCCTCACTGCCTCAATCGGATCGAGTTTAGCCGCGCGTCTGGCGGGGAAAAAGCCAAAAACCACCCCCGTAAGCGCCGATACAGTGAATGCCAACATATTGATGCCCGGATTGAAAATGAAGGGAACCCCCATAAAGACTGCGAGTGCCTTCGATAAACCCAAAGCCCCGAGCACGCCGATCGCACCGCCCATGCAGCCGAGCATCAGGGCCTCAATGAGAAATTGAAGCAATACCTCGCGCTCAAGGGCGCCGATGGCAAGACGAATGCCGATCTCACGCGTACGCTCCGTTACGGACACCAACATGATATTCATGATGCCGATGCCGCCCACAAGCAAGCTCACCGCCGCCACAGCAGCAAGCAGCGTCGTCATGATCTGCGTTGTGGATGCTACTTTAGCCGCAATCTCGGCCGTATCCAGGATTTGGAAATTATCATCCTCCCCGTCGGAGAGACTGCGACGCTCACGCATAAGCTCCGTAACAGCTTCTCGCAAGCGATCGCGATCGGACTGCGGATTTACCGAAATCAGAAGGGCCCCGACTCGGTTCTTGCCGATG
>JAXZEJ010000376.1:0-21039 GCA_037424205.1 bacterium
CTTCTGCTTCTGCCATTTGCGACCGAATGGGGATGTTTCTTAATTATTCAGGGACGGCTGAAGAGCGTCTTGGCGCATTATTATTGTTAATGCTTCATGGGGAAAAGCCGTCTGTCATGGCAAATTTCTTCTCCAGAGGGGTGGAATGGGTTGAGTTGCCCTTCTATCCTGACAAGGGGACTATTGCCAGATTGCTGGGTTGTAAGTTCGAAACCATTAATGACACTATTCGGCAGTGGGTCTTGCGTGATGACATTCGCCGGCGTAGTAGGAAAATCTGGTTAAGACGGAAAACTTTTTTGATGTATTGGGAATGGCTAGTGCCGTTCATGCAACAGAGCCGTGCTGAGGAAAGTGCGGCAGAAGTCTTAAGAAAGACCGAAAGGAGGGAGTTTGATGTCAGCTTCTAAGGTATTCGCATTGGTTGCGGCCGTTGCGACGGTTGGGTTGAGCGGATGTGCTCCTATCTTAATAGGGGGGGCGGCCGTTACATCTGCCACTGTCATGACGGATCGGCGTACGACGGGTAGCATCGTTGATGATGAAGTATTAGAAAAGCGCGTGCGTTACGAAATTGGTGAGGTTATTGGACACGAAAAGCATCATGTAGTTGTGACGAGCTACGAGGGTAAGGTTCTTCTAACTGGAGAAGTACTGACTGCTATTGACAAGCAAAAGGCTCAGGATATTGCTATTACAAGTATGGGCGTGCGTTCTGTGGTGAATGAGCTTGCTGTAATGACGCCATCTTCCGTAGGTTCTGTGCTTTCTGACTCGATGCTTGCGGCTAGAGTTCGCAGTTCGATCATTGGCACCAAGAGGATCTCTCTAAATCAAATGAAGGTTGATGTTCAGCGTAGCATTGTTTATTTGATGGGCATTGTTACGAGCGATGAGGCTAAGATCGCTGCCCAAGTAGCCTCTGAAATCTCCGGTGTCAAGCAAGTTGTGACCTGCTTTACTATTGAGAGCGACGCCTCTATCAAGGCCCGTCTCAAGAATTTAGGGACGAATAACAACGTTCAAAGCACAGAACAGTAAGGTTAGTTTCGAAAAAAAAAAATGCTGACGGTACATGTACCGTCAGCATTTTTTTCAAGATTTTTTTAGAGAAGAAACGCTAAAAGTGCGCCTGCGGAGAAGAATATCGAATACGCAAGTTCGTATTTGACGCATCTGAACATTGTGGCATTGAGTGCTTCGTGTTGCAGTGTAGTTAGCTGTTTTACCAAGGGTAGACAGAGTGGCAAACAGAAAAGTACTGACAAGCATGGCCACAATCCTGGTGTTATAGCTATAACAAGCCCGAGGACTATTGGAAGCACCGTTAGAATGCGGAAGACTATCATGAAAACTTTGTCGCCAAGAACAACGGCTAGCGTATGGCGTCCGATACTCTTATCGTGTACTCGGTCTCGCCAGTTATTTACGCAGAGTACGGCTGATGCAATTGAACCGAGTGCAACGCTCAGCAATATGGCATTGACCGACACAGTGAAAGTTTGTAGATAGTAAGTACCGCATACGGCCGTAAGTCCGAAAAAGACAAGAACAGTCAGTTCGCCAAATGGGGTGTAGGCAATAGGCTTAGGGCCGCCCATATAAGAATAGGCTGCTATCACCGATGTGATACCGATAAGAGCAAAGACCCAACCTCCAAGCCAGATGAGTATGGCCGTATTAAGAAGTGCAAGTACGATGACGGTGACGATCGCTCGTCTGGCAGTGGGAATGGATATCCAGCCCTGAGTAGTTGCACGAGGCAAACCTTTGCGATTGCCGATTTCTGCCTTTTTTTCCGTATACCCAAGATCGTTTTTCATATTGCTGATGATTTGCATCAGCAATGCAATTGTCATTGTGAAGAGCGCAGTAATAGCGTCGAAGCACCCCGTTTCAAAGGTGGCGAGGCTTAATGCGGCTATGACTGGAGCGACAGCAACTCCCCAGGTTTTAGGGCGCGTGAAGGCAAGCCAGGCTTTCACGCTACCCGGCTGAACAGCATCTGCGCTCATCATTAGAGCGCCACCTTGACCATCGGATGCGAGGTTAGGACACGATAGAAATTGTCAAGCTGTTCTTGTGACTGAGCATTTACTCTGATGCTGAGCGCAAGGTACTTACCAGTTTTGGAGAGGGCTTTTGTCATTGTTCCCTTGTCAAAATCAGCAAAGTAGCTACTGGCCAGTTCGTTGATGGCTATTGGAAAGTCAGGGTGGTTGAGTCCCATGATCTTGATGGGAAAGTTCAGCATGGGGAAGACCATGACCGGAGTCAGATCGTCGGGCAGGGGCTTAGAATTGTTGTTCATCGGGATTTCTCCGCCTTGTTGATGTCTGTTGTTGTCAGCTTGATCGTATCCCAAACTCTTTGCCAAAAGGATCCTTCTTTGATGGTTTTACTTGCGTAGACTGGTACGGATCTCAGGCAATGATTGTTGAGCAAAATGTTCAGTGTACCAAGTTGGGTTTCTGTATCTACAGGAGCAACGATGGGTTGCTGACGTGTGAGATGCATTGTAAAGACTTCCGAGCTACTGCTCAGTGTTACTGTTTTAGGGAGTGTAATAACAACGTCCTCGTGTGTGACGAGTGTGACGTTGGAAATTCCTCCTTTGAAGACGGGAACATGGCCAATGGGGTTGCCGCTGAAGACAATTGTCGTGGTCTTGTAGCGCAGATGTCCTTCTTGAAGAAAGACGCTTGCTTCTCTGTCGAGACTTTCTTTACTGTCCGATCCAAATATAAGAGCAAGCAGTCGGTGTGTAGTGCCATTTCCCAACGGATTCTGTGATAGGTAGATGCCGTCGCATCCAATATCGGAACAAGCGGTAGCGATTGGTGTGATGAGTATGGGAGCGTTGGATGTGCATGAGCTGGAAAATGCGTCTGAAAAAACGGCTTTCCAGTGTTGATCTGGCACTTCGGAGAAGCGTGCAACCAAATTGGCAGTTGTTGTTTCGCCCTTTTTTATAGGTGGTACAACTGTGCCTAGAAAGCTGCTTATTTGTTCGGAAAGTGGATCTGTGATGAAGATTTGATTGCCTTCCTGCTGAAGTATCTGTTTGCTGTCCAAATCCATTAGAGCCATGGCTCCGACGGCGGACTGCGACGTCACAATGAGTACGGCAATAGACAGTAGCAGGGATGGTAAGGGGCGCATTGGAGAAAGAAAGATGGGAAATGCAGTTTTGCCCATTGTAATCAACGGAGGGATATGCCTGTAGAAGCTTCTGGAAATTCAACTATGATTGATGGTTCGACGAAGAAGGAGATGTTAGTGGAGTCCTTTGATGTACGGGTAGTTGAGGAGACTGGTTCGACCAACGACGACCTGAAGACGTATGCGCGCAATGCCAGCGTGAACCGCCCTTTTGTGCTTGAAGCCAAGCATCAAACATGTGCCCGCGGTACGAGAGGACGAGGTTGGAAATCGGCAGAGGGGTGCATGGCTTTTTCGCTTTTATTGCCTTTTTCCACGATACAAGTACCTGTTTCGCTTGTTCCTATTGCTGTTGGTATAGGGGTGTGCAGAGCATTGAGAGAAGCAGGTTGTTTTGCTTGCCTCAAATGGCCCAATGATGTTTGGTTTGACGGTGGAAAATGTGGCGGTATCCTTTGCGAAACGGTCAGGGATGCTGAAGGTAAGAACGTGTTGATTGCTGGTATTGGACTCAATCGAGACAGTTGTACCGAACGAACGACGCACGGTTGGCCAATCAGCGGTTTGGGTGGTGTGTTGACATGTACGGATGCCTCATCGCCCAATCCAATGCTATCGCCGCTTGTGGCAAGTATTCTTGGCATTCTTACTGCCGAAAAGGCAGATGTAGTAGCAACATGGCCTCTATATGATGCATTTGCAAGCAGGGCAATACGTCTGGATGATGACGAAGGAATATGGAAAGGCCTTAATATGGGCATTGACAGTCTCGGCCGCTTGCAGTTGAAGACAACTGAAGGGGTGAGGGTCTTCTTTTCTGGAACTTTTTTCAATGACGACGTTGCTTATTGATCTTGGAAATACCGCACTGAAATGGACGCCTATTGAGGAGCCGGATAATCCGCACACAATCGTTCATAAAGGTAGTACGCACTTCAAGGAAGAGCTTTACGATTTGTGGCTCAATATGCGTCCGAAACGCATTATCGGCTGTACTGTTGCTGCACCAGTCGTCGCCTTTTCGCTAACCAAGTTTTTCAACGATCACGGCATTAGTTGGAATTGGGTGAGAACTCAGTCATCTTTCCATGGCAGGATGACGCTCAGCAATTGTTATGAGAGACCAGGGCAACTTGGGGCTGATCGTTGGTATGCTGCTGTTGGTGCGGCCGATGCCATGCTTGAGGAGAAATGTTCGCTTCTCGTTGTTCATACGGGGACGGCTACGACTGTCGACTCGATTTTGTACAGGCAAGAAGGCGTTTACGATTACATGGGGGGGCGCATTACGCTCGGCCCTACATTGATGAAAAGCTTTCTCACAAAAGGGATCCCGACGCTTACAGATCTTGATGGTGCTTATGACGCATTCCCGCGCTCAACACGTGATGCTGTCATGACGGGTATTGTTGATTCGCAGGTTGGACTTATCCTGCGCGCACGCAACGTTATGCGGAAGCAGGGGTATGATCCCAAAGTATTGTTGGCTGGCGGATCTGCTAAGTTCATTGCTCCTTATTTGCA
This sequence comes from bacterium, assembly GCA_037424205.1. GTDB lineage: Bacteria > Pseudomonadota > Gammaproteobacteria > Burkholderiales > Burkholderiaceae_F > Sutterella. The sequence goes on from JAXZEJ010000376.1 coordinate 4,687, forward strand.
GGAGGAGATTCCGGATCTGGTTGTCAAGCACAATTTGGTATTGCGCGGACTCTCTGCTCTTGCAGGACAGACCAAGGGATTTGTGAGGAAGGACGCGTGAAAAGAATAGCCGTAGCCCTATGGCTCGTTGCAGTAGCCTTGGCTGGATATCTGGCTTGGATGAATCTTCATCAAATGATTGAGGTTGTGCCGTCGGGTGAGGTCAAGGTTGTTCGTGTGGACAATTTTGCCTACGGAACTCCTAAACTTATAAAGCCGGAAAATCTAAAGGTTGAGCCGCCTGCAGAGCAATCTTCTGTTGTTCAGTCAGTTACGAACGAAATTTACGAGACTGTTGCGACACTTGAACCGGTTTATGAGGCAGGTCTTGAAGGACTCACTTGCGTTGCTTTCGGTCCTGTGCCTGAAAAGAGTTTGCCAAAGCACCGATATTTGTTTGAAAAAAACGATTTGATTCGGAAGCTGACCATCATTCCATATCGTGATTTGGGATATGCCGTGTATGTTGGACCTCTCACTCGGGAAAAGGCGAGGATGAGCTTGCGGGAGTTATGCAAGGATGCTCCCAAGAGCTGTTCCATCATGGAATTGAAGGCAGGCGGTCATGCTTTGGTAGTGAAAACTTTTAGTGATAAGAAGGTTGCAGAACTTTGGTCGAAGAAATTTGCGTTTGACAATAATCTGACGAATGTTCGGGTCACTCGTTATAACAATGTCGCCGACAGCCGCGTCATACTTGTCTTCAACGGCGTCGGCGACGATCAAGTCAAGGCGTTGTTCAAACGCTCAAAGGAAGAAAAGCTAGGATTGAGCGTTTGTCCCAAAGGACTTTAATCAGTGACCAAAGCGTTTTTCTAGAATGTTTCGAAGCGAAGGCTTGAGTTCTTCCATCAGGTGACGGCGTTCTGTCTGAACAGCGTCGGGAACTTCGCGCTGTACTGGTCCCCATGGGCATTCAGGAAAGTGACTGTCATCCGGCCAACGTGCAATGATGTGCCAGTGTAGGTGAGGGACCATATTGCCGAACTGAGCGAGATTAACTTTGTGCGGATGGAGTGTCTTGATAATCTCTTCTTCGACAACATTGAGAATGTTCCAGAGTTCCATTCTTTCCTCGGGAGTGAGCAAGGACATTTCTGGGACATGTCGACATGCAACAACTCTCAGAAAGCAGGGAAATGCAGGGTCTTCTGCGTCGATGAGATAAAAGTTTTTGTTACGCCAGATCTCGGATTTGGTGTGATTAGTGCAAAGCGAGCAGGTCATGATGTTGTTTCTCCTTCAATCTACTAGGCGAATGAGACCATTGTCGTCTTCAACAATTTCATAATCCCATTTCTTGTTGCCTTGAAGATCTTCTCGCCAGGCAGCCTTGGGGATATCAAGTTCGTCGAGCATTGCGTTTATGTACTGTTCGGCTTCAAAGGGAGTGGCGAAGTTTTCCCATTCGCCATTGCCCCAGTCGACGATGATTTGTGTGACGCAGTCTCTTCTCATGATCTGTCTCCTGACGGAATGCCTGCTATCAGTTCTGCAAAGACACAGGTGAGTTTTTCGGTGTACGCAAGATCCAGCCATTCGTTTGGCGCGTGTGCATTGCAGGTGGGGCCGAGAGCACCGGTATTAATGAAGGGACTCATTGGGAAAGCCGTCTTAAAGGCGGGCAATGTCCCGATGGATGCGCCGCAGAAAAGGTAACCGGTACCATTGCCGAAGATTGAGGCGCCAGCGTTCTCCAGTGTATCGCGAAGCCAGCCTGAAGGCAGTGGTGAAACGAAGCCGGAGGCGGCTTCAGCACGGCTAATGGTAACTTGTGCATCGCAAGGTACGTTTTCAGTCAGCGTTTTAATGACAGCTTTAAGAGCGGCTTTGGCATCGACGAGAGGTGGCGTTCTGAAGGAGAGGCGAAGTGAGGTATTGGAGCGGAGAACGTTTCCGGCATTGTTGCAAGACGGCAGACCGTCTGCACCTACAATACTCAAAGATGGCTTCCATGTGTTTGCAAGCAGGGCATCGAAGGCAGTCACGCTTTGGGCATGAGTGTTTCCAGCCCAATCAAAACAATCACGCACGTCGTTTTCTTGAGAGAGCGAACGAAGGCATTCAACGATATCTTCAGGAACTTCACAGTTGAGTTCGGGCAACAGTAGTTCGCCTGTCTGTGCATCTTCAATGCGGGCGAGTAGTGCACGCATAATGCGGAAGGAACTTGGTACAACGCCGCTTGCAAGTCCGGAATGCGATGGCGTATTAAGGACTCGAACGTCGACGGTCAGAGACACTGTGCCGCGAAGCGACTGGGTCAGCCATACGCGCTTCATGTCGTTGCAACCTAGGTCGGCGATTGCAATAAAGGCTGGGTTGCCAATGCGTGGAGCCAATTCCTGAATGTATTGAGTTAGATCTCTGGAGCCGGATTCCTCATCTGTCTCAAAGAGGCAGAAAATTTCCGGATGAGCGATGCTAGCTTCTTCCAACGCTTTAATGGCTGTGAGTGTCAGGTAGTAGTTGTAGCCGTCGTCCACTCCGCCACGACCGTAGAGACGGCCATCACGAACGACAGGTGTCCAGGGGCCGAGACCGTCATGCCAACCTTCAGTTTCCGGTTGCTTGTCGAGATGGCCGTAGAAAAAGGCAGGTTTACCCGAGTGTTTGCCCGTAGCCGGAATTCGGATGAAGAGTGCTGGTGGAACGCTCGGCTTTTCAATAATTTCGAACTCGGCGTTAGGCAGAAGTTGGCGACCCCAGTCGCTTGAGGCTTCGAGCGTGTGCTTCAAGATTCCGTTTGTTTCCCACTCTGGATTATATGCACGGGATTTGGCAGGAATCCGAATGAAGTTCTTCAGGCCTTCAAGCGTATTGCCCGTCCACGCACGGTGGATGGATTCGTAGACATGAGACGGAAGTGACATGAAATTTCCTTGAGTAGCGGTCTAATCCGGAAAAGGTTATTTTTGAACGGCGAAGGCGTTGCTACCAATGATGTCCTTGACATCTTGGGCGGTTGTACGAGCTTCGTTGAGCGTCATACCATTGCCGAGTACAACACGATAGCCACCGTTGTCTTTAACTAGACGGGCATTACGCTTTGACGACGTTGAAGACAGTACTGCTTCAGCATGGGCTGCGTAGGCGAGCGCATTGTCACGTTCTGTGAAAAAACCGATCTGTACACTCCAACCGGTGGTGGGGGCGGATACAACCGTATTGGTGGAGGGGGAAGCGGCAAGAGTTGGCGTTTGAATCTGAGTAACGTTTGTAGCGGGGGCTGTAAGCCCATTGCCTAACTTCCATGTGCCGGCTACGATTTCCTGATTAGTTAATCGCTCGACGCGTACGCGTGCGGTGCCTTTCTGGGCGTAATCAAGTGCGGAGGCCGCTGCGTATGAGAGATCCATAACGCGGTTATAAAGGAAGGGACCGCGATCATTGACTCGAACGATGACAGAACGGCCGTTTTCAAGATTGGTAACGCGTGCATAGCTCGGTAACGGCATGGTGGGATGTGCAGCAGACATGGCATGCATGTTGTATGTTTCGCCGATGGCTGTTTTGTTGCCATGAAATTGTTTGCCGTACCAGGAGGCAATGCCAGTTTGATCTATTTTGGCGTCGTTTGTGATCGGCACATATCGTTGTCCCATGACAGTGTAGGGACGCAGTGATGCAGGATAGAAATGTTCGACGCGTGGTGTAGCGCTAGCAGTATCAAGCTCAACTGACGGTGATGGCGGACCGTCATGCTGGTAGTATCTGGAACCTGTTGAACAGGCACTTAACAGAAGCATTGCTGAAGAGGCTGCGAGGGCGGCGAGACAGAATTTGTTCATTGCGCGAAGTTTTTTTATTGATACGGCTTGTCAATGCTTGGATTCTGCAGAAATTGAGAGCAGAATGCCCGTGCAAACGCCGAGAATCAGGAGGGCAGTGCCACCATAGCTCATAAAGGGCAGAGGTACGCCCACCACAGGCAGGATACCACTGACCATTCCCATGTTGATGAATGTGTAAGTGAAGAACATGCAGCCTATTGCGCTTGCTAACAGACGTGCGAATCGTGTTTCAGCAAAGGCTGCGATATAGAAACTTCGACCGATTAGCGCTGTGTAAAGAACGAGTAGGACAAGGTTGCCAGCAAAGCCAAATTCTTCGCTGAAGACAGCAAAGAGAAAGTCGCTCGTGCGTTCTGGAATAAAGTCCAGATGGGCTTGCGTTCCTTCCATCCAACCTTTACCGGAGAAGCCGCCAGAGCCAATTGCGATGAGGGCTTGCAAAATATGAAAACCTTTTCCTAGCGGGTCAGAGGATGGGTCAAGAAGTGTGAGAACGCGTTGGCGCTGGTAATCGTGCAACAGATTCCAAATAATTGGTAACGACAGGATCAAGATACCTGTGAGCGACAAGAGAATTCGTTTACTCAGCCCAGCAAAGAAGATTACAGCTGCACCGGCGATGAGTACGAGAATAGAAGTACCTAGGTCGGGCTGCTTCATGATTAGTCCTACAGGTACGGCCATCATTGCAAAGGCGATCAAATGGTCCCAATTGCAAACATTTTCGTTCCTGACGTTGTAGTACCAAGCGAGCATCATGGGAACGGCTAGTTTCATGAGTTCGGAAGGTTGAATTCGTATGCCGACATTGAGCCATCGGGTGGCGCCTTTGACGGTAACGCCAAAGAAATGCGTCATAAGAAGAAGGATGCAGCCGATGATGAAAATAGGTACGGTCGTTTTCTGGAAAGCCTTTACCGGGATGCATGCTACGATGAGCATAACTGTGCCGGCAACGGCAATATTGCGGATTTGTCCTTCAATTCGCCATGGAAAGCTGTAGCCCGCAGAGAAGAGCGCAATGAAGCCGATAGTCGTTAACGTGACAACAAGGGCTAGCAGCATTAAATCCATGCGCAGAAGGCGAGTGGTGAGATATCTCAGAAACACAAACGCGCTTCTGGAAACGGTTTCAATCATTTCAAAATCGCTTTTCAGTGGTGGCGTTTGGGGGTGATGAGGGGAACTCCCTTCGGTGGAGGAAGGTCGAGTGAGTTTTCACCGGTAAGCCAGTAGTCAACAAGTTGTCGCGCAATAGGCGCGGCGGCTTGGGCACCAAATCCGCCATTTTCCACAAGAACAGCGAGTGCGATGCGTGGGTTGCGTGCCGGTGCGAAGGCGATGAAGAGCGCGTGGTCGTGATGTTTCCGGGCTAGTTTTTTGGCATCGTATCTGTCGTCTTGGGCAATGGTGACAACTTGGGCTGTACCCGTCTTGCAGGCAATTGAATAAGGGACGCCTTTGAAGACGAAGCGAGCCGTGCCTTTAGTTGAGACATCCGTCATTCCTGCGATCACCGTCTCTATATTTTGAGACTTTATTGGAATAATTGCGGAGGGCTTCACTGGGATTGACTCTGTTTGATTCGTAGATGGATCAGTAATTTTTTTGACGAGATGGGGCGTCATGACACTCCCACGGTTAGCCAGTGTCGAAGTTGCATGCGCAAGTTGCAACAACGTGAATGCGTTATATCCTTGTCCGATGCCGATTGACGGAGTATCGCCGATCATCCAGGGTTGCTTTACTCGGGCTTCCTTCCATTCTCGGCTAGGTAATACGCCTGTTTGTTCGCCCACGAGGTCGATACCGGTTTTCTGGCCAAAGCCCCATGGCATCATGAAGTCGTGAATGGCGTCAACGCCCATTCGTGTGGCGAGCCAGTAGTAGTAAACGTCGGACGAAACCGCAATTGATTTGCGTAGATCAAGCTTTCCTTTGGGAACGCCGCTCATGTCGCGGAATCTGTGCTTGCCGAGTGTAAAAACTCCAGTGTCATCAAGAATGAAGTCTGCTGTTGTGGAACCCGTTTCAAGTCCGGCAAGAGCGATAAACGGTTTGTAGGTCGAGCCGATTGGGTAAAGACCGCGCATAGCTCGGTTCAGAAGAGGCTTCGATTCGGCAGTGTTGAGTTGCGACCAAGATTTCGGATCAATGCCGCCCGGGAAGAGATTCGGATCGTAAGTAGGCATGGAAACGAAGGAAAGAATTTCACCTGTTTTGGGTTGGATAGCAATGACTGCACCAATCTTGCCTTTCATAGCATTTTCTGCAACGCGTTGAAGATTCATGTCGATCGTCAAGTGCAGATTCTTGCCTGCTTTTGGTGGTTCGAATGACAGTGAACGTACGGCATGACCACCCGCCGTGATCTCGAGTGTCTCGTGGCCAGGAGTTCCGTGAAGAATATTTTCGTAGCTACGTTCAATACCTACTTTGCCAATGACTCGTTGGCCTTCATAGTCGTTGATGACGCCTTCGTTAGTCAGTCGCTTCTTGTCGAACAGCGAGAGCGAGCCGATATAGCCAAGGAAGTGGCTACCAACTGAGCCTTCAGGATAAACGCGGTATTCTCGCTGATTGATCTCAACACCCGGAAAGCGCCATTGCTGTCCAGTGAAAATAGCAACCTCTTCATCGGTCAGTTTTTGACGGATTGGTATTGAGTCGTAACGATTAAGGTCTTCGCGCAGACGCACAAAACGTCTTCGATCTGCTGTTGTAATCGGAATTATCTCTGAGAGAGAATCGATAGTTTTTTCAACATCGGTTACTTTATCTGGTGTGATTTCCAGAGAATAGGCAAGGAAGTTTTTAGCGAGCAATTCGCCATTGCGGTCGTAGATGAGACCGCGAGAGGGTTGTGAGACGACCGTTACGGTGCGGTTTTTTTCTGCACGCTCCTTATAGGCGTTCTTGTTGATAATTTGCAACCATGCAAAACGTCCGATCAAGACGCAGAAGAGCACGATCACAAGAAAAAAAACGAAGAGCAGGCGCTTCCTGAAGGGGCCCAGGTCTGCGTCCACTTGCTTGAAGTCCAATGCCACCTTTTGATGCTCCCTTAAATCGATTCACGGTCGAGCGAGCGTCTCTCGGGAAGAGAGAGAAGGAAAGAGGCGATTGGCCATAAAATAGCTCCCGTGAAGCTCTGAAGAAACCACGGGAAACCAGGCCATAGGCCGTCGAACCAAAGACGAATCATAAGAACGACGACTTGCGCCATAAGAAGCAACGGAAGGATGTGTAGAGCTTGACCGAAAAGACTGAACCAAGGCAATCTGCGATGCAGGGAATAGGCGGAATAAGACAGAATGATGTAGGCGAGCGCTTGTTGCCCAAGAACGCTGCCGTTTTGAACATCCATTAGAAGTCCGCAGACGAAGGCGATCGTCATGCCGATATGTCTCGGATGGTGAATAGTCCAATAGATGAGTGTAAGCGCAAGCGGATCGGGAAGCCACAGAACGTCCGCTGTCGAGCATGCCAGATTGAACAGATAACTGATGAGAAATGTACTGATGATCCACAAGGGACGCGCTGGAGGCTGAATGTGATCTCCGCTGCGTCCCTCGTTCAAGTCCAGAGTTTTGTATTGTTTCATCGTCCAGCCCTTCGCCTGATTGAACTTTCTTCGTCTGCCTTATCGAAAGCGGATTTAACGTATGGGTTGGTCAAAATTACCGTGGCAAACTGGATGTCCTCAAGTTCAACGCTCGGAATAACCGAAACGGACATGTAAGTTTCTCCAGGTTTGTGATGAGTTGCGTTAACGGTGCCTACCATGATTTGGCGAGGGAAGATTTTGTCAAGGCCCGAAGTGACAAGTCGGTCTCCTCCCTTGATGTCTGCAGAGGGCTGAACAAAGAGCAAATCCATCAGATCTTCTCCAGTGCCTGCAAGAATGTAGCGTTCACCCGTTCGGGCATTCATGACGGCGATACGTTGGCGGTGATCGGTGATAAGGGTGATTTCGGCTTGGGTGGCGGATACGCGTGTAATTTGTCCAAGAATGCCGAAGGCGCCGATAACAGGCATGCCGAGCATAATGCCGCTTTTTTCGCCAAGATTGATTTGTAGGCGACGCGTGAATTGGTCGGAGACTCGGCCGAGTACCTCTCCTGTGACCACACGGTCCGCATCTCTGGGTACGGCGTTGACGAGTTGGCGAAGACGCTCGTTTTCCTCGCGCATTTCACGCAGTCGGGCGACTTCCAGTGAAAGCTTCTGGTTTTCTTCTAGAAGCTGATCGTTGGATTTCTTGAGCTTTACTTTACTGATGAAGTAGCCTTCACTTTCACCGAACAAGGTGATGGGGAGTGTAGCGATGTGCACCATGGGCGTAGTGAAACGTATCACTGCGCTTCGAAAGCTGTCGAGTGAGCGGAGACGTCCGTCGACTAGGATAAGGATGATGCAGATCAGGACAAAGAATAGAAATCTGACTCGTGCAGATATACCTTGTCTGAAAAGTGGAGGCGGGCCGTATTCCATGAAGATCAGTCCTCGGGATCCTTGCCTTCGTTTAAAGTAAAAAAAAATGCGCCCGGGACGGTCCCACGGGCGCGGTCCGGAATGTACTTAACCTGCGGCGAAAGCCGTACGCAATTTATCCATGTTTTCCAGAGCAATGCCACACCCCTTGACCACGCAGTTAAGGGGCTCTTCGGCGACGTGTACAGGCAAGCCAGTTTCTTCCTTTAGGAGCTGATCAAGATCGCGCAACAAAGCTCCGCCGCCAGTCAGCATGAGGCCATGCTCGGCGATGTCGGCGCCAAGTTCCGGAGGCGTCTTTTCAAGTGCATTCTTGACGGCTACAACAATTTGGTTAAGCGGTTCGGAGAGCGCTTCAAGAATTTCATTGGAGTGCACGGTGAAGGTGCGGGGAACGCCTTCAGCAATGTTGCGGCCCTTGACTTCGATTTCCATGACTTCAGAACCAGGAAATGCGGAGCCAATCTTCTTTTTGATCATTTCGGCTGTCGGTTCACCAATGAGCATGCCGAAATTACGGCGGATGTAATTGATGATGGCTTGGTCGAACTTGTCGCCGCCTACGCGTACGGAACCAGCATAGACCATGCCGCCCAAGGAAATTAGGCCGACTTCAGTCGTACCGCCGCCGATGTCGACGACGAGCGAACCAGCTGCTTCGTTTACAGGTAGTCCTGCACCAATAGCCGCAGCCATGGGTTCTTCAATCAGGTAAACCTCGGATGCGCCAGCGGCCAGAGCGCTTTCCTTGATGGCACGGCGTTCGACCTGCGTGGAGCCGCAGGGTACGCAGATGATGATGCGCGGAGAAGGAGCGAAAAGACGTGAGGGACTGGCCATGCGGATGAATTGCTTGAGCATCTGTTCTGTCACCGTGAAGTCTGCAATCACTCCATCCTTCATCGGGCGAATGGCATTGATGTTGCCAGGAACGCGACCGAGCATTTGCTTTGCGGTACGTCCGACGGCATGAATGGTAGTCTTTCCGTTGGGGCCGCCTTCCTGTCTAATAGCAACGACGCTGGGTTCATTCAGAACGATGCCCTTGCCGCGCATATAGATGAGCGTGTTGGCAGTGCCAAGGTCAATGGCAAGGTCATTGGAGAAGTAATTGCGGAAGAATCCAAACATTTTTTTTGTTGCCAGGTGTTGGGTGAAGCGGCCGCTTCGAGGAAGGGAATGGAACGGTGACGGCAGCGCTGAGATTCGCTGACGGCGCGGGTTTGGCGAAACCCAGAAGCAATCTGTTAATGATAAACTAACTGATCACCCGCTGGAGCGCGAAAAGGGTCGCGGACTTTGCTCTCTTGTTTTTGAGTGTTTCAAAGTTTTGTTATAAACACCTCCTCGGGGATTTAATCCCTTCCTCGAATTTAAACCGCATAAGAGAAGCACGACTATGTCCCTTACGATGGACGACATTCGCCGTATTGCCGACCTTGGCCGTATCGATATTTCTGATGAGCAGGCTAGGATCGTTCAAGGCGAGCTCAACGATATTTTCAAAATGATCGAACGCATCAGCTCCGTGGACACGACGGGTATTGCTCCTATGCCCAATCCTCACGATGGTGTTCAGCGTTTGCGTGACGACGTCGTCTCGGAAGAGGTGGACCGTAGCGAAAACATGAAGAACGCGCCGGAGCAGGCCGAAGGCTGCTTCTTGGTCCCTCAGGTTATTGAATAATCGAACGAGTAGGAAATGGAAAAGGACATTACTTTCGCTTCAGTGGCCGAATTGTCTCGAATGCTGGCCGCCCGTGAAGTTTCGGCGGTCGAACTTGCTCAGCACTATCTGGCCCGTATCGAAGCTCACAAGGATCTCAACGCTTTTCTTGACGTTCGTCCGGAAGCTACGCTTGAGCAGGCTCGTCGGGCTGACGAGCGCATAGCTGCTGGCACGGCTACGCCGCTAACTGGTATTCCCATCGCTCACAAGGACATTTTTGTGACGCGAGAATGGGCTTCGACTGCAGCGAGTCGTATGCTTGAGGGTTACATGAGCCCGTTTGATGCTACGGTTGTCAGTCAGCTCAAGGCCGAGGGTATGGTGTGCCTTGGCAAGCTCAACTGTGACGAGTTTGCTATGGGGTCTGGTAATGAAAATTCTGCCTATGGGAAGGTGTTCAATCCGTGGGATGTCAATGCTGTTCCTGGCGGGTCTTCTGGTGGTTCGTCCAGTGCTGTAGCGGCTGGTCTTGCGCCTATTGTTACCGGCACTGATACGGGCGGCTCTATCCGTGAGCCGGCTAGTTTTACTGGTGTTACCGGTATGAAGCCTACTTATGGCCGTCCGTCTCGTCTCGGTATGATCGCTTTTGCTTCGTCGCTTGATACTGCAGGCCTTCTTGGGCATTCGGCTGAGGATTGTGCGTGGGTACTTGGCAGCATGGTTGGCTTTGATCCGAAGGACTCGACATCCGTCAATAAGCCGACAGAGGACTTTAAGCGTCATCTTGGTGATGGTGTTAAGGGTCTCCGCATCGGTGTGCCGCGCAAGTGGCTTGGCGAAGGGCTTGATCCGGAATTGCGTAGCGCCATTGAAGAGGCGATTGAAACGTATCGTCGCCTTGGTGCCGAAATCATTGATATCGATTTACCGATGGCTGAGCTTGGCGTGCCTGTCTACTACGTTGTAGCCTGTGCTGAAGCAAGTTCCAATCTGTCTCGCTTTGACGGTGTGCGCTATGGTCATCGTGCCGCCGAGTACACGGATATCGTGGACATGATCAAGAAGTCTCGCAACGAAGGTTTTGGTGCAGAGCCGAAACGTCGCATCATGATCGGGACATATGTGCTTTCTCACGGCTACTATGATGCCTACTATCTGAAGGCTCAGAAGGTTCGTCGTCTGATTGCCAAGGAATTCCATGAAACTTTCAGAAAGGTTGATGTGATCATCAGTCCTGTGACGACGGGGACCGCATATGATTTCGGGGCCAATGCTGATCCGGTTTCGGCCTATTTGTCTGACCTTTATACCGTTCCGGCATCTCTCGCTGGTTTGCCTGGCATTTCTGTGCCGTGTGGCATGCATTCTAATGGTCGACCGCTTGGTTTCCAGTTGCTCGGGGAAACGTTCAACGAAGCTCGTCTGCTCGGGGTTGCAGCTGCCTGGCAGCGTGAAACGGATTGGCATCTTCGCCATCCGACCGGTTATTGAGAGTCTCAGGAGAAATAAACCATGCAGTGGGAAGTAGTGATCGGTCTTGAGACGCACGTTCAGCTCTCAACTCGTTCCAAAATTTTTTCCGGCGCCGCTCGCCATTTTGGCGACGAGCCCAATGTCAATGCTTGCTATGTTGACTTGGCTCTTCCGGGTAGTCTTCCGGTTCTTAATCACAGTGCCGTTGAAAAGGCTATCCGTTTCGGTTTGGCCATTGATGCTACGGTCGCTAATCATTCCGTTTTCGACCGTAAAAATTATTTTTATCCTGATTTGCCAAAGGGGTATCAGATCAGCCAGTTTGAACTGCCGGTTGTTCTTGGTGGTAAGTTGAGTTTTCCTGTTCAGCCTAAGAAGGGTGAACCGTACATCAAAACAGTCAATTTGACTCGTGCTCACCTCGAAGAGGATGCTGGAAAGTCCATTCACGGTCTGGTTCAAGGTTGTTCCGGTATCGATCTCAACCGCGCTGGTACACCGTTGCTTGAAATTGTGACGGAACCTGAAATGCGTTCCGCTGCAGAGGCCGTTGGCTATGCGCGCGCACTTCACGCGCTAGTTGTCTGGCTTGGCATTTCCGATGGCAATATGCAGGAAGGCAACTTCCGTTGCGATGCTAATGTGTCTGTGCGTCCTGTTGGTCAGAAGGAGTTTGGCACGCGTTGCGAAATTAAAAATCTGAATTCCTTCCGCTTCCTTCAGGAAGCTATCGATTTCGAAGTTCGTCGTCAGATCGAACTCATCGAAGATGGCGGCAAGGTTATTCAGGCTACTCGTCTCTATGATCCGGATAAGGGTGAGACTCGTCAGATGCGCACGAAGGAAGATTCGATGGATTATCGTTATTTCCCGGATCCCGATCTTCTGCCGCTCGAAATCAGCAATGAATGGATTGAAAAGGTGCGTGGTGAAATGCCGGAACTTCCGCACCAACTTTGTGAGCGCTTGCAGTCCGAATTTGGTCTTCCTCAGTACGATGCCTCGATGTTGACTGCTAGTCGTGATATCGCAGACTATTATGTTGCACTCGCAGGCAAGGTCTCCGATCGAAAGATGGCTGCTAACTGGGTAATGGGCGAACTTTCTGCTGCTGTAAACGGTGTTGATGGCATGACTTTTGCCAAGGCTCCTGTGACTCCTGAAATCCTTGCTGCCATTCTTGGTCGCGTGCTTGATAACACTGTTAACCAGAAGGGTGCCAAGCAGATCTTTGCGGCCGTCTGGGAGGGTGAGGGAACTGATGTTGACGCGCTTATCGAAAGCAAGGGTTTGAAGCAGATTTCGGATACTGGTGCTCTTGAAGGCATCATTGATGAAGTGCTTGCGGCAAATCAGAAGTCTGTTGATGAGTTCCGTGCAGGCAAACAAAAGGCTTTCAATGCTCTTGTGGGGCAGTGTATGAAGGCTACGCGCGGCAAGGCCAATCCGGCTCAGGTTAACGAGCTTTTGCGTAAGAAGCTCGGCGCTTGATCTTTTGGTAGTAAGCTTGTAATAAAAAAGGAAGCGTCGAAGACGCTTCCTTTTTTGTTATTGGCTAAGTAAAGCTTTAGGCACCGTAGCGGGCGCGGTAGGCTGCGACAGCTTCCTTGTGACAGGAGACAGCCTTGGCCATGTCGGTGTCGCCATTCATGAAGGCCAGAAGGTCGTTGAGGCAGATAATCGAGGCAACGTTCATGCTAAGGGTCTTTTCAACATCCTGAACTGCAGAGGTTTCAGTCATTTCGACAGCATTGCCGCCGCGTTCTTGGCGGTCAAGTGCAATCAGCACGCCGGAGGGGACTGCACCGTTGGCTTGAATGATTTTGACGGATTCTCGAACCGAAGTCCCGGCGGAGATTACGTCGTCAATGATCACCACTTTGCCCTTGAGCGGGGCGCCGACGATTACACCGCCTTCACCGTGGTCCTTGGCTTCTTTGCGGTTGAAGGCCCAAGGAACATCGCAACCGAGACGAGAGAGGTTCATGGCTACGGAGGCAGCCAGCGGGATGCCCTTATAAGCTGGGCCGAAGATCATGTCAAACTCGATGCGGCCAGCATCGCGGGCAGCCAGAAGCGTCTTGGCATAGAACTCTCCGAGACGGTCGAGCAGGGCACCTGTATTGAAGAGGCCTGCGTTGAAGAAGTAGGGGGAGAGACGACCGGCTTTGGTTTTGAATTCGCCGAAACGAAGGACGTCGGCTTCCAGGGCAAATTCGATGAACTGTTCTTGAATCGGTTGCATGGCTGTTTTTTCAAAAAGGGAAAAAGAGGTCGTATGACCTCGTGGGATTGTGTGGCATTGTACTGCTAAACTTAGGTATCCTTAACTGTTCGAATCTTGTTTCTAAAGGACTTCGATGTTCCGTATCGTGACTTTCAATGCCAACGGTGTGCGTTCCGCACAGACCAAGGGCTTTTTCAAATGGTTCCTTGACCAGAATGCGGATGTGCTATGCATTCAAGAACTTAAGGCACAGGAAAAGGATATTCCAACAGACGTTGCTAGGCTTCCTGGTTATCATGCCTTTTTCCATTGTGCTGAAAAGAAGGGCTATTCGGGATGTGGTATTTGGTGTCGAAAGGCTCCAGATGAAGTTCGGTATGGATTCGGGGATCCAGAGTTTGATGCGGAAGGACGTTATGTTGAAGCGATCTTTGGTGACCTTAGCGTTATTTCCTGTTATTTCCCATCAGGCTCTTCCTCTGATGAGCGACAGCAGGCAAAGTTTCGTTTTCTCGCATCTTTTTTGAAGCATATGGATGCGCTCCAAGCCTCAGGTCGTAAGATAATTCTTTGTGGCGATGTGAACATCGCTCATAAGGAAATTGACCTCAAAAACTGGAAGGGCAACATTAAGAATTCCGGTTTCCTCCCTGAGGAACGACAGTGGTTAACGAACCTTTTTGAAACTCGTGGTTGGCGGGATATTTTCCGTCTTGTTGATGCGAGACCTGAACAGTACACATGGTGGAGTCAGAGAGGACAGGCACGTGCCAAGAATGTCGGTTGGCGCATTGACTATCATTTGGGTACTGATGATATTGCGAGAACCGCTCGCAGAGCGTCGATCTATCCGGACGAAAAGTTCTCGGATCATGCGCCGCTTACAATCGACTATGACTTTTCGCTCAAGGACTAACAAATGCTGCTCAAGGACGTACTCTTTTCTCAGGGGTTCGGTACTCGTTATGACTGTGCGGGCATGGTGGCTTCTGGTGCTGTAAAAATTGCTGGCGTTGTGCACGATGATCCTGATGAGAATGTCGAAACTGATGGTTTGATCTTTCGATGTTTAGGGACTGATTGGCCATTTTTTGAGAAGGCGATCATTGCGCTCAATAAGCCAGCGGGTTATGAGTGTTCTATGAAACCTTCCGCTCATCCTTCTGTTATGACCTTGTTGCCGAGTCCTCTTCGCCGACGCAACATGCAGCCCGTTGGCCGTCTCGACGTGGATACGACTGGTGTGCTGATCTTTACGGATGACGGGGCGTTGCAACATCGTTTGATTCATCCTAAGCGTCATGTTTCGAAGATTTATGAGGTTTTTTGTCGACATCCTGTGAACGAGACAATGCGTGAGAGGCTTCTGTCTGGGGTAGTGCTTGATGACGATCCTCGCCCTGTTGCGGCCAAGAATGTGGAGATTCTTGATGAGCATCACCTGCGCTTAACTCTTGTGCAGGGGAAGTACCATCAGGTTAAACGCATGATTGCAGCGTGTTCCAATCGTTGCGATGGTCTGCATCGTTCTGCTTTTGGGCTCTATACAATGCCTGAGACCCTTAAACAGGGTGAATGGGTTTGGTTGACGAAAAAAGATCTGATCTAAATGAATGTTAAAGCGCTGATTTCCGATTTTAGGATCTATCTGCAGCCTCAACCTGTACGGATGTTCCTTCTTGGGTTCAGTTCTGGTCTTCCGTTGCTTCTGATTCTAGGTACGTTGAGTTTCTGGCTTCGAGAGGCGGGGGTTGACTTGAAGACGATCGGATTCTTCAGTTGGATTGGTCTTGTTTACGGTTTTAAGTGGGTATGGGCTCCTGTAGTTGATCGCTTGAATATTCCAGTCCTCGGTCGTTTGTTTGGGCGCCGTCGGTCTTGGCTTTTTTGTTCGCAAGTTGGGGTTGCGACGGCGCTTGCGGGTATGGCTGTATCGGATCCTCAGCAACAGTTGCAAACCGTCATGTTTTTTGCGCTCATGTGCGCATTCTTTTCAGCTACTCAGGACATAGCACTTGATGCTTATCGTATTGAGTCGGCCGAATCAAGCATGCAGGCTGCGCTTGCTGCGATGTACCAGACTGGATATCGCTTGGCGATGATTTGGGCAGGTGCCGGGACGCTCGCATTGGCTGCTTGGAATGCGGGCGGTGTAGTCGGCTATTTTCATCAGGCTTGGGAGTTTGCCTATTTTTCTATGGCGGCATCTATGAGTGTAGGTGTTTTGACCGTGCTATTTATAAAGGAACCAGAGGCTCCTGTTCGCCAGGTTGAAACGGTGCGACGGTCATGGCCAGAACGTTTTGCGATCAATGTTTTATCGTCCTTCAAGGATTTTTTCTTACGTTTTGGGTGGGGAGCGGTAGGTATTCTTCTTCTTATCGCTACCTATCGTATTTCCGATATTGTTATGGGCGTTATGGCGAATCCATTCTATTCGGATACCGGGTTTACCAAGGAAGAGATTGCAACAGTTTCCAAAGTGTTTGGTGTGATCATGACGCTGTTAGGGGCTTTTCTTGGCGGTATCGTGACAATGCGTCTAGGCATTTTAAAAACGATGGCAATTGGGGCTGTGCTTGCAGCCGTGACCAATTTGTTATTTGCGGCTTTGTCGGTGGTTGGTCACAGTGTTGGATTTCTCATCTTTACTG
>JAXZEJ010000377.1:0-4378 GCA_037424205.1 bacterium
ATCAGAGCCGCAACGAACCCGTCGAGCTCGACGGCGACGTCGTGGTCGTGGGCTGCGGCAACGTTGCCATGGACTGTTGCCGCACGGCGCGCCGCCTCATGAAGGGCGGCAAGGTGACGGTTTCCTATCGCCGCACCCGCGCTTCCGCCCCTGCCGACCCTGAGGAAATCAAGGCCGCCATGGAGGAGAACATCGATTTCGAATTTCTGACGGCTCCCGTCGAGATCATCGTCGAAGAGGGTCGCGTCACCGGCATCCGCCTCGTGCGCATGGCCGAGGGCGAGCCCGACGCCTCGGGCCGCCGCTCGGTGAAGCCCATTGAAGGCAGCGAGTTCGTCATTCCCTGCCGCTACGTCATTGCCGCCATCGGCCAGAAGCTCGATACGTCGATCTTCTGCGAGGCCGACGGCATCCGCCTCACGAAGCGCAACACCATTGAGGTCGACGAATCCCTTCGCACCTCCCGCGAAGGTGTCTTTGCGGGCGGCGACGCCTCCTCGGGCCCCACGACCCTCATCTGGGGCATGGCTCAGGGGCAGAACGCCGCCGCGGCGATTCACGAATATCTGATGACCGATGCGCCCGGATTCAATCCGCGCCTGCGCTTTGCAGACCTCATCAAGAAGGCTGATCTTCTCGGCAAGTGCGAGCCCGAACGTCCGGTCGTCTTCAAGCCCAGAAACGAAATCAGCATGCTTCCCGCCGCCGAGCGCGTGGACAACTGGGAGGAGGTCGAGCACGGCCTTTCCGAGACCGGCGCCCGCGAGGAGGCGAAGCGATGCCTGCGCTGCTACCGCCTCTTCGGCGTGAAGACGCTCTGTCCGATCCCCGGCAAGAGCGCCATGGACGAACTCTGACCGCGTCAAGGAGACCCCAGAATGCTGGCCACGATCAATAAGTAGCCCGTCGAGTTCACGGAGGGCGAAACCATTCTTGAAGCCGCCCGCCGCGCCGGCGTCTTCATTCCGACGCTGTGCGAATTCGCAGCGCTCAATCACCGTCCCGGCACCTGCCGCATGTGCCTTGTCGACGTCACGCACGCCGACGGTTCGCGCTGCATCGAGACGGCGTGTGAAACGCGCCTTCTCGAAGGCGATGTCGTCGACGCCTGCACGTCGAAGGTCCGTGCCATGCAGAAGCTCCAGGCCGAGCTTCTCTTTGCAGACCACTGCGAAACGTGCTCGGGCTGCGCCCGCCACGGCGCCTGCGAGATGCAGAAGATCGCCCGCGTCGTCGGACTTGACGTCACGCGTCTCACGGGCCGCCTTGCCACGCGCCGTCCCGAGACCGATGCTTCGGCCCACGGCCTCGTCTTTACGTCCGACAAGTGCATCCGCTGCTATCGCTGCATCGAGGCCTGCAGACAGATTCAGGGCATCGGCGTCATCAAGCTCGATCATGCCGGCACGAACGCCGCAGTGAGCTTCGGCGGCCGCTGGGGCGACTCGGAAACCTGCATCCAGTGCGGCCAGTGTGCGCTTGTCTGTCCCACGGGCGCCCTTGCCGTCAAGGATCAGACCGATCGTGCGCTCGACTGGTTCGACGATCCCGAAGTGAAGACCGTCGTTCAGTTTGCACCTGCCGTTCGCGTGACGATCGGCGAGAGCGTAGGCGCTCATTCCGTTGAAAACCTGCAGGGCCAGATCATCGCCGCCCTGAAGAAGCTCGGCGCCGACTATGTGATGGACACCCGCTGGTCCGCCGACGTGACGATCATGGAGGAGGGCACGGAGCTTCTCGAGCGCCTGCGTCGCCAGAAGGCCGAGGGCACGCTTGCCGGCCATCCGGACACGATGTTCACGTCCTGCTGCCCGGGCTGGATCAACCATATTGAAAAGAATCGTCCCGACATGATCCCGCACATCTCCTCGACGAGGAGCCCGCAGGCGATCTTCGGCGCGCTCGCCAAGACCTATCTCCCGAGGACGCTCGGCATTCCGGCCGAACGCATCCGCTCGATTTCGATCATGCCGTGCACGGCGAAGAAGGACGAGGCCGCGCGAGACCTTTTGAAGCACAACGGCGGCCGCGATGTGGATCTTGTTCTGACCGTTCAGGAATTCGCCACGATGCTCGAGCGCCGCGGCATCGACCTGAAGTCGCTTGAACCCGCCGAATTCGATTCGCCCTTCATGAGCGAAGGTTCGGGCGCCGCACAGCTCTTTGCTACGACGGGCGGCGTGATGGAGGCCGCGCTTCGCACGGTGTCCGCTCTCACGGGCGGTCCGGATCTCGGACGCATCGCGTTCGAGCCTGTGCGAGGCCTTGCCTCCTTCAAGGAGGCCGAGGTCGAGACGAAGGAATTCGGCAGGCTCAGAATCGCGGTCGTGCACGGCATGCGCGCAGCCGACGAAGTCATCGCAATGGTTCGTGAAGGCCGTTCTCCCTATCACTTCGTCGAGGTGATGGCGTGTCCGGGCGGCTGCGTGGGCGGCGGCGGAACGCTGCGCGGCGAAGGCTGGTCAAGGACGCTGGAAGGCCGTCAGGCCGTCGTCTACGGCACCGATGCGTCGATGAAGCTTCGCATGTCGCACGAGAACGAGGACGTCGTTCGCCTTTACAAAGATTTCCTGGGCGAGCCCGGAAGCCCGCTCGCACATGAGCTGCTGCATTGCGAATATGCCGCCGGCGAGCACAGCGACGAAAAGCCCGATTTCAGAACTCTCGAGTCGGCCGTAGAACTCGCGGCCGTTTAAAGGACCGCACGGCTTCAATGCCGTGCATAATAAACAAACTTCTTGGAAGAACTTCCAATTGCATTTTCATCCTGAGCGTTTCAGGATCAAGGAGAACAAATCATGAAAGCACCCGTTCGCGTGACGGTGACCGGCCCCGCCGGCCAGATCGGCTATGCCACACTTTTCCGCATTGCTTCCGGCGCCATGTTCGGCCCGGACCAGCCCGTGTTCCTTACGCTTCTCGAACGTCCGAATCCGGCTTCTGCTGCTGCTCTCAAGGGCGTGATGATGGAGCTCTCCGACTGCGCCTTCCCGCTTCTGGCCGGCATGCGCGCCGTTCAGGATCCGGTTGAAGCCTTCCGCGACTGCGAAGTGGCGCTTCTCATCGGCGCTCGTCCGCGCGGCCCCGGCATGGAGCGCGCCGACCTTCTCGAAGCCAACGCCGCCATCTTCCGCCAGCAGGGCCAGGCTCTCAATGCGTCCGCCAGCCGCAACGTCAAGGTGCTCGTGGTCGGCAATCCGTGCAACACCAATGCTTGGATCGCCATGAAGAACGCTCCGGATCTTGATCCGAAGTGCTTCTCCGCCATGCTCCGCCTCGACCAGAACCGCGCCATGTCCCAGCTCGCCGAAAAGACGGGCGAACCGGTCTCCACGATCGAGCACATCGCCGTCTGGGGCAACCACTCCCCGTCCATGGTGCCGGACATCACGTTCGCCTCCGTCAACGGCAAGAGCGCTCCGTCCCTCGTTGATGACGAATGGGTCAAGAACGACTTCATGCCGACCGTCGCCAAGCGCGGCTCCGCCATCATCGCCGCCCGCGGCGCCAGCTCCGCCGCCTCCGCCGGCAGCGCCGCCATCGATCACATTCATGACTGGTTCTGCGGCTCCAACGGCCGCTGGGTCACGATGGGCGTTCCGTCCGACGGCTCCTACGGCGTTCCCGAAGGCATGGTCTTCGGCTTCCCCTGCATCGTGAAGGAGGACGGCAGCTACGAAATCGTCAAGGGCCTCGAACTCACCGAGGACACGAAGGCCCGCATTGCCAAGAAGGTGGCCGAACTTCAGGGCGAACAGTAGGCTGTTGGCGCGTTCGTGCCGAACTAAGCCCGGACTTTGTCGGAGTGTGGGAAATTCTCTGACGCTCCGATAAAATCGCACAAGTCAAGAGCCCGTCGACCGCTTTCGCGCGGACGACGGGCTTGCGTGCATTTAATGGGTCCGCGCGGATGCCGACCACATCCCCGGACTTTGTACAGAGGAGAGAAACGAATGACCAACTCCATTCCCGTTGCCGACTCCGTCGGCCGCATGCTGTCCGATCCTGAAGTCGCAACCCCCGCCTTTGTGATTGACGACGCCAGGCTTCAGACCAACATCGACTTTGCCAAGGCCAAGGCCGCCTCGCTCGGCGTGACGCTGCGTCCGCATCTCAAGACCCATAAGTCGATCGACATTGCACGCCGCCAGATGCTCTCGCCCGAAGGCCCCGGCACCGTGTCCACGCTCGCCGAAGCCCGCTACTTCGCCGAAAACGGCGTGAAGGACCTGATCTATGCCGTGGGCATTGCGCCGCAGAAGCTCGCCGACGTCGCTGCCATCCGTGCGACCGGGTGCGACCTGAAGATCATTCTTGACAACGTTGTTGCCGCCGAGGCCGTGAGCGCCTTCTGCGCCGAACATGTCTGCACGATTCG